>JAZOSG010000069.1:0-15123 GCA_045657005.1 Faecousia sp. | reverse complement strand
CCACCTTCTGCTGGTTACCGCCGGACAGGGAGCTTGCTTTGTCATATACCGTGACTGCCTTGGTGTCCACTCGCTCGGCCAGATCCTTGGAGTTGCTCCGTTCTTTCTTTTCATCCAGGAAAAGCTTGCTCACATAGCCCTTCAGCTCGGGGAGGGTGATGTTTCTGCCGATGCCCCAGTCCAGGATCAGACCCTCTATCTGCCGGTTCTCCGGCAGCAGTCCGATTCCCTTTTTCATAGCGTCGGTGGTATTTTTGATCTTTACCTCCTTGCCCTCCAGGAATATCTTTCCGGAGGTCAGCTTTTCTGCGCCGAAAATGGTCTGCACCACCTCGGTACGGCGCGCGCCCACAAGGCCTGTCAGACCCAGGATCTCGCCCTTGCGCACATGGAAGGACACATTCTTGAAAAAGCCGGTGCGGCAGAGCTTTTCCACCCGGAGGACTTCCTCCCCCAGCTCCACCTTGGGTTTGGGAAACAGCTCGTTGATCTCACGGCCAACCATCGCCTTGATAAGATCTGCGTTGGTGATGCCGTCTACATCATATGTACCAATATACTGGGCGTCCCGGAAAACCGTGACCCGGCTTGCCAGCGCGTACATATCCTCAAATCGGTGGGAGATAAAAATGATGGCAACGCCCTCATCCCGGAGCTTCCGGGCGATCCGGTACAGCTCCTCCGACTCCCGCTTTGTCAGGGCGGCAGTGGGCTCATCCATAATGATGATCCGGGCATTCAGCGATAGCGCCTTAGCGATCTCCACCATCTGCTGTTGCGCAACGGACAGGTTGCCCATCAGACTCTTGGAATCAAAGTCTGCGTTCAGCTCCTTCAGAAGTCTGTCCGCCTCGTCATACATTTCCTTCCACTGGATGATACCCAGCTTCTTTTTCATGTGACCGACGAAAATATTCTCTGCCACCGTCAGGTGGGGGTAGGATGTTACATGCTGATAGATAGCGGCGATGCCTGCCTTTTGGGCATCCCGGGTATTCTTGAAGCGGACAGGCTTGCCGTCCAGCAGCATTTCGCCCTCCTCTGCCTGGTGCACACCCATGATGACTTTAATGAATGTGGACTTACCGGCACCGTTCTCACCCATCAGTGCGTGGATCTCACCCCGGTGCAAGTCGAACCGCACCTTATTCAGCGCCTTCACGCCGGGAAATATTTTGGTGATGCCGTTAAGCTCCAGAATTTTTTCGGCCATTTCGCGTACGCTCCTTTCCGCAGCAGCGGCGTCCCCCGAGGGAGCTGTTGCCTCCATTATATAAGCCCCACAGGGCGAAAAATAGCAAACCGGGATATGGTTATGCACATTCCACAGTTTTTAGGTGGTGCTTTTGTGCAAAAACGAAGTTTTGTTATTTTTATACAGTTCTCGCTATCTTTTCCGCTGGATATATTGTATAATACCACTAACAGAGCAAAATTTCAACCATTATTTTTATATTTATTTGGAGGTTTTTACCATGGAACGCTATGCATGGAAGGCAACGGTACTGCCCGGTATGCTGGAAGAGTACATCCGCCGCCACGATAATATCTGGCCGGAAATGAAGGAAGTTCTCTCCGCCGCCGGTATCCGTAACTACACCATCTGGAATGTGGGCAATGAGTTGTTCGGTTACTACGAATGCGACAGCGTTGCCTTCGCTGCCAAGGTACAGGCGGACAGCCCGGTGGTGGACAAATGGAACGAATATATGAAGGATGTAATGGTGATGGAAATGGATCCCGTCACCGGCGCGCAGCCCCTGATGAAGCAGGTCTTTTTCTTCGACAGTTAATATCCGATCAAAAAGCCGGATCTCACAAAAAGAGATCCGGCTTTTGCGCAATGACGGATTCTTTTTAACCTGCCGCGCTTGCATTGTCCGGGTTAGTTTGCTATCATAAATACACAAAAAGATATCACCAGGAGGAAAATCCTATGAACCGATTCGGAAAACGGCTCGGTGCGCTGCTTACCTGCGCTCTTTTTTTGACGTTGTTTCTATTCTTGCGCCCCAACCGGGTCCAGGCTGTCGAAACTGTTGTCAGTGGCACCTGTGGCACGAATATAGTCTGGTCTTTGAATAGTGAAGGGCATTTGGATATCTCTGGCAGTGGTCAACTATCAGAGAGCCCTTGGAAAACCCATGCCGCCACAATTAAAACGATTGTTGTAGGAGATGGAATCACTTTTATAGCGAAGGGAGCATTTAATGGATGCTATAATTTGGAAAGCATAACAATTCCGTTCGTGGGTGATAGCGCAAAGACGCTTTCCAGTAAAAATTTATATCCTTTTGGATATATCTTTGGAGACCAGTCCTACGCTGATATCACAGCGACAGAACAAGAGTATGGGCTGTACTATAACAGCAGTATGGGGCTTTGGAATAAAGGAAAGATGAAATGTTATATTCCGCCATCTCTGAAAACTGTTACGGTAACCGGCGGTGGAATCCTGCATTATGCATTCAATAATTGCTCCAACCTGGAGACAATCACCTTGGCTGACGGCGTAACCGGACTTGGCATGTATGCATTTTCCGGATGCAAAAGCCTGCAAAGCGTCAACTTGCCGGACAGTGTGACGGCTATCGGCCAATCTGCATTTTCCGGATGTAACAGTCTCCAAAGCATTACCATACCAAACAGTGTCTCAGGTATCATAGGCACATACGCATTTTCTGGATGCAAAAGTCTTCAGAGTATCATCATACCAGATGGCATAACAAAGATTGATGCCGGTGTGTTCTCAGGATGCGAAAATCTTCAAAGTGTCACTATACCGGATAGCGCAACATTTAACAGCAGTTCTTTCAGTCGATATTATAATATTTTCCAGAACTGTTCTGCATTAACCGGGATATGGGTAGGCAGTAATCATCCTCATTACAGCAATGATGAAAACGGAATTTTGTATAATAAAGATAAAACAGCACTTTTGCTTGTTCCCAGCGGTATTGGCAAGATTTGTGTCATACCGGAAAGTGTGACACAAATTGAAAACTATGCTTTTTCGCTCTGCGCAGATTTGGAAGCCCTAACGCTTCCGCTTTACGGTCAGGAAGAAGCAGTGCGTAACTATGGAATTGCAACCTCCCTAAAGTATCTCTGTGTCACAGGCAACAATATTGGTCGTGAAGCGTTCAGTTATGGCTTAGACAATCTGTCTGCTGTCAAAATATGTGACGGTGTCTCTATTATTGGTGAGAAGGCCTTCTCCAACTGTTCCGGATTAAAAGCCGTCATGATCAGTGATACTGTAACCAGCATTGCAGCTTGTGCATTTAATGACTGCGATACCTTATCGACCTTCTTCTATGCGGGAACGAAGGAGCAAAAAGACAACATAATGCTTAAGTATTTTGATTCCATAAACAATGTATCCTGGTTTCTTAATGAAGCCAATTGGCACTTTGAAGTCACCGAAACCGTCTTCGCGGAACAAGACTGCTACTACTGCCCGGAATGTGATGATTACCTCCTGCCAGACGGAGAGCCAGTAAAGGCATCTGTTGTTTTTAAAAATTTTGACGGCACAATTATTGAAACGCAGCACTACAGCTATAAGGAAACGGTTGTTGCGCCTGCCGCTCCCGGGAAGGAGCACGATAATCCTTTGGTATATCAATGGGTATTTTCCGGCTGGGATACCGAGCTGAAGCCCTGTGCAGGAAACGCAATATATACCGCCACATATCAGGAAGAATACAACGAATACACCATTGCATTCCAATATGAAAACGGCACCGTAATTGATATACAGTTTCTGCATTATGGCGACGATGTAAAAATCCCCGAAGCTCCGAGTTTAGGGGAATATTATGAATTTGTTGGATGGGACAAGCCAGTAACAGAGTGTACCGGCAGCACTATTTATACCGCAGTCTTCTCTGTAAAGGGGATTCCCGGTGATGTTGACAACAACTTCCAGGTGAATGATGCCGATGCTTTGTATCTTTTGCGGCATACCCTGTTTGCGGACCGGTATCCCATCACCGGAAATGGCGATGTGGATAGTGACGGCAGCGTTACTGATGCGGATGCGCTGTATCTTTTACGGCACACCTTGTTTGCAGACCGGTATCCCTTATATCCAACCAAAGATAAAATCTGAAGGAACGCAAAACCCGGATCCCACAAAAATGGGATCCGGGTTTTTGCGCAATGACAACTTCCAGCTTATCGCGCTATTTCAAATCTTCCACCGTACCTGTCATCCCGAGCGTAGTCGAGGGATCTACGCACCACAATTTTGCTCAGTACCAACGATAATGCGTAGATTCCTCCACGCGCTTCGCTTGGTCGGAATGACAGGCTTTTAAGAAATTTGATAGCTCGGCTCAGATAAACAGCTTGCGCTGCATAGTCTCTCTGGCAGGGCGGCAGATGGCCAGGAAAATAAGCATGCCGCCCAGCAGCACCAGTGGGGTCATAGGATACAGCGACCAGAACGCAAACCGGGCGCTTTCAAAAAAGGTCAGATTCAGCAAAAAGCCCATGAGCGGCATAAACGCGCCCAGCGCGATAAACGCACCGCCGAAAATATACAGTTCTCCCCTGCGCACATACCGCAAAAGCGCCGCCACCGCTGTTACCACAGCGCCAACAAAGCCCACCACCGGCAGTCCGAAGCTTAAAAACCAGCCGCCCCCGGTGGCCAGATCGATATAAAGCAAAAACAGCGCCAGAACGGCAAAATCACAAGGGATGAAGATCACGGGATTCGGGTTCCGGAACCACAGGGGCAGCACCACCGTCACATAGCCCAGCACCAGCGCCCCGAGCACATAGCCTGACCAGGTGACTGCGCCGTTGATAAACAAATCACACTGGAGGGTGATCAGCATAGGCAGCAGAAACAAGGTAGTCAGCACGATCTGCCACACCCGGGAATTGACCTGAGGCGCAGGGTAGCTGTCTCTGGGATACAAAGGCGTTGCCTCCTCCTGCATAAGCTCCGGGTGGAACACCACCGTCTTGCACAGGGGGCATTGCTTTTCCGTATCTGCCAGCTCAACGCCGCATTTAATACAGTACATAAATTTCTCCTTTTAGCCTGAATTACTCTGCACCTGCACCGGCAAGCCCATATCCCGCAGCACCCGGTGGAACTGCTGCTCCAGCAGCGGCTGGCGAATATTGCGGATAAAGTTGATATACATATGATCTCCGTAAGACAAAACACCGCAGTTATAGGGCGCGGTAGCCTGGACACCCAGGATAAAATCAAACCGCTCCACATACGGCTCCATCACCTCCGGCAGCCGCACCTGTCCCAGATTGGACATAGTCAGACAGGATTTGCGCTCGCCCACAGAATCGAAGATCGCCTTCATGACGATATTCTTGATAAAAAGAGGGATGACCCGGATCGCCAGCACCTTTTCACTGCTGACATTGGTGGCGATCATGGTGCTCATATGCTTGGGGGTGATCTCCAGACCCATCCGGTGATGCACCACCCGGCAGATCTCCCGGAAACTGAAAAAGCCAAGCTTCGGCTGGATCTCCGGAATGGTGTACATGGCAAAATTACGCAGCGTCTTACTGGGAAAAAGCTGCCGCAGATTTACCGGGATCAGCACCTTGATGCTCTTGCGCCGCAGCTGGTTCGGCTCTTGCACCTGCTGCACCTGCTGCAGCGCCATCATCAGGGCAGATGCCAGAAAAGTGGTCAGGCTCACACCGTATTCATGGGCTTTTTGCAGCGCTGCCTCCACCGGCACGCGGAAACAGGTCAGGTTCAAAAAACTGTCATTTTCTGGCGTTCCGCAGATCCGCCAGGCGTCATTTGCCTTCCGGCTCGCCTGAATGGTGCCGCCGTATTTTTGGAAGCTGTCCTCCAGCTCCTCCTCCGACGGCTCTTCCAGCCTCCCCAGAACACCGTGCTGTGCCGGGATGTGGATGCCGTGCTTTTGCTGCAAATATTCCGCCACCAGGCTTTTTAAGAAGATCAGCGCACCGGTGCCGTCGGTCAGGGAATGGAACAGCTCAACGGCGATCCGCTTTTCGTAGACAATGACACGCAGGGCGCACTTGCGGATCTCCGATCGGGACATCCGGGTCAGAGGATAGCTGCTCTCCTGCCGGACAGCCGGAGCGTGATCCAGCTGCTGCAAATAATACCAGAACAGTCCCCGGCGCAGCCGGGCGGCAATGGAGGGAAACCGGCGCACCGTTACATCCAGCGCCGACTGCAAAACCTTGCAGTCCACCGTTTCTGTCAAGGTGGCAGACAGCCGGAACACATTGCTCCAATTCTGCCGACGGGCAGCCGGATAGATCTTGGCAGCGTTGTCCAGCTGCAGCCAGCGCAGCTTATTTTCCTCTGCCATAAATTGATTCAAAAACCGGTTGATAGCGGTAAAATCCTCCGCGTCCTCCGCAAGACCGTACAGTAGATACCCGTGCCACCGGTCTGGTTTTACCACAAGCTCGCTCCGGCAGCCGCTTTGGATCAGCTTTTCCTGCAGCAGCACAGAGTCGCTGAGCATGATCTCGTCGCCGCCTGCAAAGATCAGCGACGGCGGCAGCTCCGTCAGATCGCCAAACAGCGGAGAAACAAAGGGATCTTGCCGATCCCGGGTATAGCTGTCGGCGAAAAAGTCCAGCCGCTCCGCCGTTATGCTGGGATCGATCTCCCGGTTGGTCTCATAGGATTCCCCGGAGGCGGTCAGATCTGTCCACGGGGAGATGGCGAGGATGCCGCAGGGCAGCGGCAAGGGCCGCTCCTTCAGCTTCAGGCACAGGCTGTAGCAAAGCCCACCGCCGGCGCTTTCTCCGCAAAGGGTAATATGCCCCGGGGCGTAGCCCTTGCCCAACAGGTAGCGGTAGCTTTCCAGCGCGTCCTCCAACGCTGCCGGGTAGGGATCCTCCGGTGCCAGCCGGTAGGCGGCACAGAAGACCCGGGTGCCGGTCATGGCTGCCAGCATAGAACCAAAGCCGGTGGCGTAATCCAGTCCTCCGCAGGTGTAGCCACCGCCGTGCAGATACAAGATCACGCCCTGCCGCCGTTCATCCTTGGGAATGACCCATGCACCGGTGAACCGGTCAAAGGGATGCTCCTTGATCAGCACCTGCGTCCGGTACTTTGCCTCCATCAGTTCCCCAAGCTTATCCTGCCCCTTACGGGCAGTCTTCAAAGAGCAGCTGCCCAGCAGGGGCTTTAAAAGTGTCAGTTGGTTGCGGATGGTTTTAGCGGAAAACGCCATGGCAGCCGCCTCCTTTCCAAGCGATATTCTGCCCATATTGTAGCACAGGCAGACGAAAATGCAATCGACTCCTGCAAACGGGCAGTAGAATCCCGGCACATACCCGTTCTACTGCCGGTAGAATCAGCTGTTTTTGCAGAAAAATGCCACTGCGATGGCTCCCGGGCCCGCATGGGTGCCGATAACACTGCCCACAACGGTGGTGTTCAGTCGGGTCTTGCTGTGCGCCCAAAGCGCCTTGCTGTCTTCCTTATATTTTTGCAGCAGCACATCGGAAAGCCCCGTGTAGCCAAGCAGAACGGGCTTTTCAAAATCCACACCGCCGGCTTTTTCGATCTCGGTGACTAGCAGGTTATTCCCCTGCTTGGAGCCACGGGCTTTGCCCAACATCAGGATCTCGCCGTCCACCACGCTCAGCACCGGCTTGATGTTCAAAAGTCCGCCGGCGAAAGCCACAGTCTTGGAAACTCTGCCACCCTTTTTGAGATACTCCAGGGTATCCACCATCGCCACGATGCGGATATGCTTCTTTTCCTGCTCCAGACGCTGGGCGATCTGCGCCGCATCCATGCCGCTGTCTGCCAACGACAGGGCAAGCTCTGCCAGGATACCTGCACCAATGGCAACAGAGCCGCTGTCCACCACATGGATATTCTCGTAATCCTCGGATGCGATCATGGCGCTCTGGTATGTGCCGGACAGCCTGGATGACAGGGTCAGTACTACAGCGCTATCCCCTGCGGCAGCTGTTTCTTCAAACAACGGCGCAAAGGATGCCGGGGTCGCCTGGCTGGTGCTGGGAAGGGTATCGCACTCCACCAGCTTTTCATAAAACTGCTTGTGAGAAATGGTTACGCCGTCAATATACTCCTCATCGCCGAAATGTACCGTCAACGGCACGACACTGACGCGGCTTTTCACCTCAGGGATCAGATCCGCAGTGGAATCCACAATAATTCTTGTTTTCATGATCCTTACTCCTTGGTCTGGGGGATGCCTGTTTTTGTCATATCCTGCAAATTACCGGCGATCGTGTCCAGCACCTGCCAGAAGATATCACGCTGCTCCTCAGAATAGCCTTGCCCTGCACGCTCCACTGCCATACTGGCACGCCGGCTCACCTGAAAGGCAGCCTCCTGACCCTGAGGTGTCAGGATCAGCCGGGCACGGTACAGCTTGCTACCGTCACCCTCTCGTTTCACAAGTCCCTTTTGTTCCATAACAGAGATCGCCCGGGATACATCTGCCTTATCCCGTCCACTCAGATCGCACAGCTGCGCCGAGGTAATGCCCTCGGGACTGCGCAGGATCGCCATCAGATATACCGCATAAGGCCCTTTCAGCCCGTAGGCCTCCATTTCCTCGGAGGCCAGCTTGTGCCAGCATCGAGAGATCTCAAAAATAGCATAGGAAAACCGTTCAAACCGTTCTACCATAATATCCTCCCAGAAAAAACTGAAGTATCAACGACTGGGATTATACTACACACTTGTTGATATGTCAACATGTCGGCAAATTCCAGTTTATCGCTCCGATGGAGCTATAAACTGTGGACAGTTGATAGTGGATAGTTGACAGTTAAGGTGTCGCCTTCGGCGACTATTTGAATCATTTTCCGTAGGAAAATACCCCAATTGTCAACTGTCAACTGTTAACTGTCAACTTCGAGCGATAGCTCGACAAACTGAAATTTGCATAAAACACTCCCCGGTGCGGTGAAACGCGCCGGGGAGTTGGTTACTTATACAAGCTCTTCTGCCAGTGCCAGGCACTGGGCGCGGCTTTCTTCGTTCAGGGCGGAGAATATCTTCACCGTGGTATCTGTGAAGGTCAGATTTTTGCTGCCCTCCAGCATCCGGGTCATGACCTTGGCTGCCATGGGTGCCCAGCTGCCGTTTTCCATCAGACCAACGATGCGGTTCTGGTAGTTCCGCTCTGTCAGGTGGTGGATAAACTCCTTCATGAAGGGGAAGATGTCACCGTTGTACGTAGTGGTGGCAAGCACCAACTTTCCGTAGCGGAACGCATCCTCCACCGCCTCTGCCATATCGCAGCGCGCCAGGTCGTTGACCACGACCTTGGGACACCCCTTCTCCTCCAGGGTCTTTGCCAGCAGCTCCACAGCCTCCTTGGTGTGGTCGTAGACAGAGGTGTAGGCGATCATAACGCCCTCGCTTTCCACCGCGTAGGAAGACCAGATATCATACAAATTGATATAATATCCCAGATCTTCCGTCAGCACCGGACCATGCAAAGGGCAAATAGCAGAAATGTCCAGGGCAGCTGCCTTTTTCAAAAGTGCCTGCACCTGCGCGCCGTATTTGCCCCCGATGCCGATATAGTAGCGCCGTGCGTCGCACGCCCAATCCTCTTCCGCATCCAGCGCGCCGAACTTGCCGAAACCATCGGCAGAGAACAGCACCTTGTCGTAAGAATCGTAAGTAACAATGACCTCAGGCCAGTGGACCATCGGCGCGGTGACAAAGGTCAGGGTGTGCTTACCCAGACACAGGGTATCTCCCTCGCCCACCACGATCCGCTGCTGGGGATAGTCCGTGGCGAAAAACTGCTTCATCATCACAAATGCCTTACTGGATGCCACAACGGTGGCATTGGGATAGGCAGAGATAAAGCTTGTGATATTGGCGGAATGGTCCGGCTCCATATGCTGAACGATCAGGTAGTCGGGCGTTCTTCCGTCCAGAGCTGCGCTGAGGTTTGCCAGCCATTCGTCGCCGAAATTCTTGTCTACCGTGTCCATAACAGCGATCTTTTCATCCAGGATCACATAGGAATTATACGCCATGCCGTTGGGAACTACATACTGTCCCTCAAACAGGTCCACCTGATGGTCATTGACGCCGATGTACCGAATGTCATTTGTGATAGTCATAAAGGCTCTCCTTGCAAGATTTGATGCAGTAATTTTAGCATATTTCCCCTTTTTTGTACAGAACAAAAATATGGTTCAGGAAGCCGACTCCCCTTCTTCCGGAGGCAGCGCGGTATCTGAACGCTGCTGGGCAGCTTTGATCTTTCTGAGCATGTAAACGGAAATGGGGATCGCCAGAATAAGGCTCAGCACATCCGCCACAGCCTGCACCGAAGCGATGCCGTACTGCCCGAAGAAGTGGGCAAGAGGGAACAGGATCGGCAGCATGCAGCTACCCTGCCGCGCCGTTGACAGCAGCACCGCGCCCACCGCGTTGCCAAGCCCTGCACACAGCATATTCACCACCGCCACCCAGCCATGGATCGGCAGTGCAAGGCACTGCAGCCGGATACTCAGCGCACCGATGCTGCGCATCTGGGGATCGTCGCCTGCAAACGCGACGATAATGGGATCGGCAAAGGCGATCAGGATCGCCGCCATCACAACACCGCCGATGATCGCCATGACAGAAGAGAACCGGTAGCTTTGGCGTACCCGGTCATACCGCTTAGCGCCCCAGTTAAACCCTGCCACCGGCTGAAAGCCCGTGCCAAAGCCCAAAATAATACTAAAGGGGAACATCATCACCTTGGTGGACACGCCGATGCCTGCCAGCACCGAGTCAGAGATGTTACCTGCCATATCATTAAGCAGGATACCTGCCACCACCGCAAGACCGCTGCGGAACATGGACGAAGAGCCAACGCTGACGATCTTGCCGATAATATCCCAGGAGCAGTGGAAATTCCGCAAGGAAAGATGCAAAAGGCTCCGCCGGGTCACATAGGGAAATACCAGGATCACAAAGCTGACCACCTTGGAAATGGCAGTGGCAAGGGACGCGCCGGTAACACCCATAGCAGGGATGCCCAGCATCGGCATACCTTGAATGAAAATAGGATCGAGAACGCAGTTAAGCACGCCGCCAAAGCCCATGCCGATCATGGAAAGGGTGGCGCTTCCCTCGCTGCGCAGGCATTGATTCATTACAAAGCTGGTCGCCATGAAGGGCGCTGCCAGCAACACATAAGAGGCATATTCTACAGCGTACTGCTCGCAGGTAGGCGTTGCGCCCAGCAGCCGCACCATAGGGGTCATAAAAATGCTGCCCAGGACCATCAGCCCAGCGCCGATGACAAGGGCAAGGAAAAAGGCGGTGGATAGCACCTGGCTGGCTTTTTTGCTGTTGCCCTCACCCAAAAGCCGGGCGATATAGCTGTTGGCACCCACTGCCAGCATAGAACCACACATCATGATCAGCTGATCCAGGGATGCGTTGACGCTGACGGCGGCAGTTGCGTTGGTGCCAAGACCGCTGACGAAATAGGTGTCGGCCAGAGAGTAGATAGAATTGATCAGAAACGCCACGATGGTGGGGATCGCCATTTTGACGATGACCTTGGGAATGGGCTGGCTGACCATCATGTTTTTTCGTTGCTCCTGGCGGAGCGCATTGTCTTTTTTCATGGAAGAACGCCTCGAATACTGTAATATTCTATTATTATAACATGTTTTATTGGACTTGCAATGTTTTTAAAAATTTTGTATAGTAAATGAAAATCCGTTTACAGGAGGTTCTTATGAATCGTTTGGCGTTGATGGTGCTGCGCAATCTTTGGAAGGTTCCTGGTGCCTACGGAAAGCTCTGCCACTACGCAAAGCACACCGACGAATACCCGGAGCTTGAAAAATGGCAGCATATCCAGTACATTATGTCCCTTGCGGTGAAGGCAGGTAATGTGGACCTGCAGGTATTCGGAAAAGAAAACCTGCCGAAAGAACCGGGCTTTATGCTCTACGGCAATCACCAGGGACTGTTCGATGTGCTGGCTATTGCCTCCTCCTGTGACATCCCTCTGGGCATCGCCTACAAAAAGGAGCTGAAGGATGCGCCTCTGCTGAAGCAGATCTTTGCCTGCACCAAGTCCTTTGCCATGGACAGAGAGGATGTGCGCCAGTCTCTGACCGTGATCCAGGCAATAACCAAAGAAGTCCAATCCGGCAGAAATTATGTGATCTTCCCCGAGGGCACAAGAAGCAAGCTGGGCAATCAGATGCTGGAATTCCACGGCGGCAGCTTCCGCTGCGCGGTGAAGGCAAAATGCCCGGTGGTGCCTATGGCGTTCATTAACAGCTTCAAGGTGCTGGACGAAAAGGGTAGCCACCCGGTCACTGTGCAGCTGCACTACTTAACGCCGATCCCTTTTGAGGAATACAAAGATATGAAAGCAGCAGAGCTTGCCGCTCTGGTCAAGGACCGGATCCAAAAGACCATCGACCAATACGCATAAAAATTACCCACCTACCGGTGGGTAATTTTTTATAAGGATGAATCAGAAGTTACAGCACCAAAAAGTACATCACACAGGCGTTAGTAATGCCGATGAGTATCCCTACTGTCACCTGCAGGGGGGTGTGTCCCACCAGCTCCTTGAGCTTGACCTCCGGTAGGTCCTTCGATTCCAGGATCTGGATGATCTCATTGAGCATCACTGCCTGCTTGCCGGTCTCCTGCCGGACACCCATGGCATCATGGCAAACGATGATGGCAAGGATCGCTGTAACGGCAAACTGGAACGAACCAAAGCCGCAGAAAAGCCCCGTAAACACCGCCAGACTGGAAACGGTGGCACTGTGTCCGCTGGGCATGCCGCCGTCACCGACCATCCGTTCCCAGATGATCTTTTTGTGGATCACGGCGTTGATGATCACCTTCAGCACCTGAGCAACAAACCAGGACGAAAGGCTCGTAAGCAAAAAAGGGTTGGTCAAAAGATCGATCAGCCACTGCATTTGTTTTTCTCCTTATAAAAAGTTCCTTTTCATTATACCGATTATTGTTCCCAATGTAAAGAAAAGAAATTATCCCTGCATGGCACCACTGACGCACCCTTTCTGCCTTCCTGCCCACTTCCATATTGCACAAGCAGCAAGAAAATATGGAAGGAAACAGAATTTACTCTTGTATCCCAAGGGAAAAATTGTTAGAATGTAAGGGATTTCCGTCCTGCATAGGCGGCAGCAAAAAGAAAGGATCGAAAATTGATGTTAGAAAAGGTTTTCAAACTGAAAAAGAACGGCACCAGCGTCAAGACCGAGGTCATGGCCGGTATCACCACCTTTATGACCATGGCTTACATACTAGCCGTCAACCCCAGCATTTTGAGCGAAACCGGTATGGATGCCACTGCTGTACTGCTGGCAACCGCCATCGCTTCCTTTGTGGGTACTGCCTGCATGGCGCTGATGGCAAATCTGCCCTTCGTGCTTTCTGCCGGCATGGGTCTGAACGCCTACCTTGCCTACACTGTGGTAATTGGCATGGGCTATTCCTGGCAGATCGCCCTTTTGGCAGTTTTTGTTGAGGGTATCATTTTTATCGTGCTATCCCTGACCAATGTGCGCGAGGCTATCTTCAACGCCATCCCCCTGACCCTGAAACGGGGCGTATCCGTTGGTATCGGTTTGTTCATCGCCTTTATCGGTCTGCAAAACGCAGGCTTGGCTGTGGATGCCAGCACCCTGGTCACCATCACCAGTTTTACAGAAAACTTCTCCACCCACGGTATTTGCGCGCTGCTGGCAGTGATCGGTCTGCTGATCACCGCAGTTCTTCATATTCTGAATGTAAAGGGATCCATCCTCATCGGAATCATCGCCACCTGGCTGCTGGGCATCGTCTGCCAGCTGACAGGGCTGTATGTTCCCACCCCCGATGCCGGCTTCTACTCCCTGATTCCCACCAGCTTTATCTCTGCTGACTTTTCCAAGCTGGGCGAGACCTTTGGTCAGTGCTTCAAAGTGGATTTCGGCGCTATCCGTCCTCTGGATTTCATCGTGGTGGTCTTTGCCTTCCTGTTTGTAGACTTGTTTGACACCCTTGGCACCCTGATCGGCGTTGCCACCAAGGCCGATATGCTGGATAAGGACGGCCGCCTGCCCGGCATTAAGCCTGCACTGCTGGCTGACGCCATCGGCACCACCGCCGGCGCGGTTTTGGGCACCTCCACCATTACCACCTTCGTAGAGTCCGCATCCGGTGTATCCGCCGGCGGACGCACCGGTCTGACCGCCATGACAGCCGGCATCCTGTTCCTGCTGTCGACCCTGTTTGCACCGCTGTTTACCACGATCCCCTCCTTCGCCACTGCTCCTGCTCTGATCATGGTAGGCTTTTTGATGGTCAGCTCCGTGACGGAGATCCGCTTCGACGATGACAATCTGACCGAGGCAATCCCTGCTTACATCGGCATCATCTCCATGCCCCTGTTCTACAGCATTTCCGAGGGCATCAGCCTGAGCATCATCTCCTATGTGATTTTGAATGTCTGCACCGGCAAAGCCAAGAAGGTCAAGCCTTTGATGTATGTGCTTGCCGGACTGTTCGTCCTGAAGTACATTTTCCTGTAACCATAATAGCACAACGCCCCGGGCAACTGTTGCCCGGGGCGTATTTTTTATAGGGGAGACTGTTTGATCTTTGCGTAGCGACGGGGATATTGGGGCGGCGTAGGGGCGACCTTACGCAGGACGATCACTGTATGGGCAGTGCCATCCGTCGGAAATTCCACAACCTTTTCCACCTTTAAGCCCAGCCGGCGGATGGCGTTTTTCGCCTCAGCCAGCTCCTCTTGCGCCGCAGTGCCCTTCATAGCAAGCACCGTGCCGCCTACTTTTACATAAGGTGCGGTCAGCTCCAACAGGATATTCAGCCGTGCCACGGCGCGGCTGGTCGCCACATCGTACTGCTCCCGGCAGGAAGCAACCGCCTCCTCTGCCCGGGCGGTGACACACCGGGCATCTACGCCCAGCTCCGGCAAAATCTTTTCCAGCCATGCCATCCGTTTTCCCAGAGAATCCAGCAGCGTCAGCTGTGCCTGGGGACAGGCGATCTTTACCGGCACACCGGGAAAGCCTGCGCCGCAGCCCACATCAATGATCCGCTTACCCCGCAGATCCTCCAGTGTCAAAATAGACAGG
>JAZOSG010000068.1:0-9238 GCA_045657005.1 Faecousia sp. | reverse complement strand
TGTGCCCGGTAACGCAATTGCATTCGTAATCCACCATTTTTTAACGCAGTAACGATACCGAGCGGGTCAGGGAACTAACGAATTGATAGGCACTTTGCACGAATTGTCCGGCGGCACTGCCGCCCGATAAACTGGAATTTGAACACCACATCCAGACAGAAAACTACACAATTCTGACCTCCCGGGCATAGATTAGCCCGGGAGGTTTTGCTATGAAATTTTGTATGATCACCTTCCGTTCCGTGACCCCTGCCCAACGGGGCGAGGGGGTTCTGCGGCGGGCAGGTTTTGATTGCAATATCCAAAGAACACCCAGGTGGATGGAGGAACAGGGCTGCGGCTACAGCCTGCGGATCCGGTGTCAGGATGCCGCCCGGTGCGCAGAGCTTCTGCGCGCGGGAGAAGTGCCCTTTCGGAAGATCTACCTGCGCAGGGAAAATGGCAGCATGGAGGAGCTGTCGGTATGATCTATCTTGATAACGGCGCTACCTCGCTGCATAAGCCGGCAGGGGTCGCTCGTGCGGCATACAGGGCAATGCAGACCTGTGCCAATCCGGGACGGGGCGGCTACCCCCAGGCTATGGCGGCAGCCTGGACAGTGCTGGATTGCCGGGAGCTGGCGGCGCAGCTGTTCGACTGCCAGCCGGAGCAGGTGGTATTCACCTCCAACTGCACCCATGGGCTGAATATCGCCATCCGCACTCTGGTAAACCCCGGCGACCGGGTGGTTGTTTCCGGCTTTGAGCACAATGCGGTGACCCGTCCGCTCCATGGGTTAAATGCTAAGATCTTGGTAGCAGGCAGAAAGCTTTTTGACTGGGAAAACACCCTTACGGAGTTCGAAAAAGCCCTGAAAACCGGTGTCCGGGCGGCGGTGTTTACCCACTGCTCCAATGCATTCGGCTATATCCTGCCGGTGGAGGAGATGGCGGCGCTTTGCAGGCACTACGGCGTACCCTTTATCATTGATGCCGCCCAGTCTGCCGGGACGCTGCCGGTAAAGCTGCGGACGCTGGGTGCGGATTTTATCGCCATGCCCGGGCATAAGGGACTGCTGGGGCCTCAGGGTACAGGGCTTTTGCTGTGCGGCAGCCAGCCAAAAGCTTTGATCCAGGGCGGCACAGGCAGCGATTCTGTGAACCAGGATATGCCGGATTATCTTCCGGAGGCGCTGGAGGCAGGCACTTTGAATGTGCCGGGGATCGCAGGCTTGGGTGCCGGGCTTGCCTGGCTGATCCGAACCGGATGTCAAAAGATCCTTCGAGGTGAGCAGCAGGCGGCAAGATCTTGCGCCCGGGGATTACAGGCGCTGGGCTTTCAGGTCTTTTCCGGGGAGCACCAGGCAGGCACGGTCAGTTTTGTCCCGGCTGGGGACTGCGAGGCGTTTGCCCAGGCACTGGCGCACAAGGGGATCGCTGTCCGGGCAGGTCTGCACTGCGCGCCCCTAGCCCATGAAAGCGCAGGCACGCTGGACACAGGAACTGTCCGGGTCAGCTTCGGTCACGATGCCGCCCTTTGGCAGGCGGAACGGTTTTTACAGGCGGCGGAGCAAACGAAAAAAATTTGCCAATAGCTATTGCCATACAGCGCGCAATCCGCTATAATAGGATAGATAATAGGCTAGGTATGCCAGTTGGGCAAAAATGCCGCGAGAAACGGAGGAGGACGCTGCTATGAGTTACCTGCAATCACTGCTGGAACAGCTGCCGGGAATGCAGTTTATGGACCTTTTGGATATTATTATTGTTACCTTTTTGATTTATAAGCTGCTGCCTATCTTCCGTTCCACAGGCACTGCCCGGATCGCCTTGGTAGTGGTGGCGGTGATCGTGGTGTCCTGGCTGACGGAGCTTTTGGAGCTGCATACGCTGCACTTTATTCTTTCTCAGCTGCTGGCTGTCGGTCTGGTCGCCATCGTGGTGCTGTTCCAGCCGGAGCTGCGCCGGATGCTGGATCATATGAGCAACATCAAGCTAAAAAGCTTTTTGGGCATCGAAAAGCCCGAGCAGGAGCTGATCCCTGTCATTGCCCAGACAGTCAAGGCCTGCGAGATCATGAGCAAGGAAAAGGTCGGCGCGTTGATCGTCTTTGCCAGAAACAGCCGTCTGGAGGAGTACTTCAAGACCGGCACCATGATCGACGGTCAGGTGTCTGAGCAGCTGATCCGCAATGTGTTCTTCCCCAAGGCATCCCTGCATGACGGCGCTATGATCGTCCGGGACGGCAGAGTGACTGCTGCTGGCTGTGTGCTGCCCCTTTCCGAGAGCAGCCGCATCAGCGCGGATCTGGGTACCCGTCACCGGGCGGCGGTGGGTATCAGTGAGGTCACCGACGCGGTGACAGTGGTGGTCTCCGAGGAGACCGGTGCCATTTCGGTGGCGGTGGGCGGTATGCTCAAGCGGCATCTGGCACCCCAGACCCTTGAAAAGCTGCTGCGCAACGAGCTTTGCCCTGAAGACAAGGAGCAGGAGGAGAGCCTGGTGGTAAAGCTGCGCCAGAAGCTGCAGAAGAAGGAAAAGGGAGGTAAGGACAGTGAAGAATAAGATACTTACCGCGCTTCTTTCTGCAGGACTTGCAGTTGCTTTGTGGCTGTATGTGGTCACAGTGGTCAGCCCCAATTCCGATAAGCATTATTATAATATCCCCGTGACGGTGCAGAGCGAGGTGGTTCTGCAGGAGCGTGGCCTGATGATCACCTCCACGGAGCTGCCCACGGTGTCGCTGCACCTGGAGGGCAACCGTACCGATCTGAATAAGCTGAACAGCTCCAATATCACCATTGGCGTGGATGTGTCCCGGATCGGTGAGCCGGGAACCCACAACCTGTCCTTTACTCCCAGCTACCCCGGCGATGTACCCAATAATGCCATCACGGTCCTGAACCGTACCCCCGATATGATCACCCTGACGGTGGAGGAGCGGATCAGCAAGAGCGTGCCTGTGGATATCCAGTATGTGGGAAGCCTGTCCGAGGACTATATGGCGGACAAGGAAAACAAGGAGCTGGACTACGAAAATGTGAATATCTCCGGACCTAAGTCCGTGATCGACCAGATCGCCATGGCGCGGATCGAGGTGGGTCTGGACGGCAGGGTGGAGAGCATCAGCGAGCAATTCCAGTATACCCTGTGCAATGCAAAGGGCGAGCCTGTGGACGCGCAGCTGGTGACCACCGATATTGAGGCGGTGACTTTGACCATGAAGATCCTTCGGGTCAAGGAGATCGTTTTGAGCGTTGAGGTGATCGACGGCGGCGGCGCTACCCAGAAGACCAGTGATATTATGATCAATCCCCAGACCATCCGTGTTTCCGGCAGCGACAGCTTGCTTACGGGACTGGAGAGCCTGGAGATCGGCTCGATCAATCTGGCCGAGATGCCCACGGATCAGACCCTGACCTTCCCCATCAAATTGCCGGAGGGCATCAATAATGAGACCGGTGTCATGGAGGCAACGGTGGATGTGCGGTTCCCGGAGCTTGGCACCAAGAGCCTGGTGGTCACCGATATCCAGGCAATCAATGTGCCGGCAGGGCTTGAGGTGGACCTGATCACCCAGATCCTGGAGATCCAGATCCGCGGCCCCAAGGCAGTGGTGGAAAAGGTAGAGGCAACGGACATTCAGGTGAGAGTGGACTTTGCCAATGAGCAAAAGGGCACTGCCACAGTAAAGGCAGAGATCACCATCAGCGCCGAAGGTGTCGGCGCGGTGGGTGTGTATAACATTACCGCCACCTTACGGGAGGCTAAATAACCCATGGAACAGCTTGTCAGAGTACAAAAGTGCAATGACGACGGAACTGCTCTGGTGCTGCATGTGCGCCAGAGCGCCTGCTCCGGAGACTGTCATAAATGCTCCGGCTGCGGTGCAGTGCAGGAAAACCTGCTGCTGACCGCCAATAATCCCATTGGCGCAAGACCCGGTCAGGTGGTGACCGTCCGGTCGGAATCCGGTCCTGTGCTGGCAGCTGCCGCGGTTTTATATATTTTGCCGCTGGTGCTGTTCTTTGCCGGGTATCTGCTGTGCCACCTGCTGTGGCAGCTGGGGGTGTTGGGCGGCTGTGTGGGCTTTGTTCTGGGCATCTGCCTGGCAGCGGTGTATGACCGCCGGGTAGCATCCAAGCGCAAACCGGTTTATACCATTACAGGCTTCGGGCAGAGCGTGCCTGAGTATCTGAAAAAAGGGGATAATGACCTTGATTAAAAGCATGACCGGCTACGGCCGGGCCGTGGAAACGGTAAACGGAAGAGAATTTACGGTGGAGCTGCGCTCCGTCAACAACCGCTACTTGGACTGCTCCGTGCGGCTGCCCCGGTTGCTGTCCTTTGCGGAGGACGCGGTCAAGCAGGCGGTGAAGCAGTCTGTATCCAGAGGCAAGGTGGATGTGTTCATCTCCGTGCGCAGCGAAGGCGGCGAGGAGACGCAGGTCAGCCTGAACAGCTCTGTGCTGGAGGGCTACCTGTCCGCTATGCGGCAGATGGTCTCGCAGTACGGTGTGACCGACGATATCAGCGTCAGCACCCTTTCCCGTCTGCCGGAGATCTTCACCATCGAAAAGCCTGAGGTGGACGAGGATCAGCTTCTTGCGGATCTGATGTCGGTGACGGAAAAAGCTATCGCAGGCTATGATGCCATGCGCTGCACCGAAGGACAGGCTCTGGACCGTGATCTGCGCAGCCGCGGGCAGACCATCCTGGAGTTGGTAGCCCAGGTGGAGCAGGGCAACGCACAGACGGTCGTCGACTACCGGGCGCGGCTGGAGGCAAAGCTGCAGGAGGTGCTGGCAAATACTGCCATTGATGAAAGCCGGATCTTGACGGAGGCGGCGATCTTTGCCGACAAGGTGGCGGTGGATGAGGAGACCGTTCGCCTGCGCAGCCATCTGGAGCAGATGAATACCATGCTGACCGCCGGTGGCGCGGTGGGCAGAAAGCTGGACTTTTTGCTGCAGGAGATGAACCGGGAGACCAACACCATCGGCTCCAAGTGTACCGATGTGCGCCTTGCCCGGATCGTTGTGGATATCAAAGCGGAGCTGGAAAAGATCCGTGAGCAGACCCAGAACATAGAGTGAGGTGCTTATGAAGCTTGTAAACATCGGTTTTGGAAGCCTCATCGCGGCAAAGCGTGTTCTTGCCATTGTGGATCCGGATTCGGCACCTATCAAGCGTGTTGTGCAGGAAGCACGGGACAGAGGGATGCTGGTAGATGCATCCTACGGGCGTAAGACCCAGTCCGTGATCCTGATGGATACAGACCATGTGATCCTGTCCGCCCTGACCCCGGAGACCCTGGGTGCCCGGTGGGAGGAGAAAGAGAAAACGCAGCAGGAGGCACCGCAATGACCAAGGGAAAACTGTTTGTAATATCCGGTGCGTCGGGTGTGGGAAAAAGCACCGTGCTTGCCAAGGTGATGGAAAACAGAGAGGATCTGAAATTTTCCGTCTCCGCCACCACCCGCAAGCCCCGTCCCGGGGAAAAGGAAGCGGTAAGCTACTATTTCGTGACCCGGCAGCAATTTGAGGAAATGATCCAAAGGGACGAATTCGTGGAATACGATGCCCATATGGAAAACTTCTACGGCACGCCCAAGGGGCAGCTGGAGGAGAAGCTCCGCTGCGGCAGCGTGATTTTGGACATAGAGCCCAATGGCGCGTTCAATGTGCGAAAGAAAAGACCGGATGCGGTTCTGATCTTTATCGCACCTCCGTCCCTGCAGGAGCTGGAGCGCCGGCTGCGCAGCCGTGGCGACACCGAGGAGGCTCAGATCCGGGTGCGCCTGGACAGAGCCCAGTGGGAAATGGAACAGAGCGAAAAATACGACTACATCGTTATCAACGACCGGGTGGAAACCTGTGCCGAAAAAATATTGAATATTATTGATAAAACTGTATAAACATTGGAGGATTTGAATATGCTTTACCCCCCCGTAGCTGATTTGCTGAAACATGTGCAGAGCCGGTATCTGCTGGTGAATGTGGTTGCCCAGCGGGCAAGACAGATCGCCGCCGATGCGGAGGAGCTGCAGGAGGAGCTGCCCCAGAAGCCTGTGACCCTGGCGATCCAGGAGGTCGCTGACGGCAAGCTCAGTGCCACACTGAAGGAAGAATACCAGAAATAAAAGCGGACAGGCGGATGCCTGACCGGCAGAAGGAGGGGGCTTTATGATCGCAAAAATTGCTGTTGCGGCGGCAAATTTCGCTATTGACAAGCCCTACTCTTACTTTATTCCCCCGGAAATGATCCTGACCCCGGGCATGCGTGTCCGAGTGCCCTTTGGCAGAGGAAACCGCCCCACGGAAGGGGTGGTGCTTTCCGTGGAGCAGGGGCAGAACACCGGATTGAAGGCGGTCGCCCAGTGCCTGGACGACGGGCCGCTGCTGTCAATGGTGATGCTGCGGCTTGCGGCATT
This sequence comes from Faecousia sp., assembly GCA_045657005.1. Classification (GTDB taxonomy): domain Bacteria; phylum Bacillota; class Clostridia; order Oscillospirales; family Oscillospiraceae; genus Faecousia. Next base: position 2,826 of record JAZOSG010000068.1, on the reverse strand, counting down.
TCTCCGGGAGCGGTATTTTTGCACCTTTTACGATGCGGTACGCACCATGCTCCCGGCAGGACTGTGGTTTCAGACCAGGGATACCTACCGGCTGACCGAGGATCGCACCTGGCAGGATAAGACCCTGCGCAATCCCTGTGCCGCTGCGATGCTGCGGCTGCTTGCCGATGGCGGCGGCGAAGGGGACGGACAGCTGCTGCGCGGTGCGGCAGCCTCCGACGAGGAATTTGAAAAGGCAGTCCGTTACCTGCTGGGCAAAAAGTGGATCCAGGGGGAAACGGCATTTCTGCGCCGCACCAACGACAAAACGGAAAAAATCGCCACCTTGGCAGCCTCTGTGGAGGAGGCGATGGAATATGCCGCCGGGCGTCCCAAATCGGCGGCGATGCAGCGCTCCGTTCTGGAGCTGATGTGCTCTGTGGGCAGTGCTGCGGTGAAGGAGATCTGCTACTATACCGGCGCAAGCCCTGCAACGGTAAAGCGCCTGGCGCAGCTGGGCTATCTGGAGCTGAGCGAGCGCCCTGTTCTGCGCTGCCGTCAGATCCGCCCAGCCCAGGTGGATACAGATTTGAAGCTGAATGATGAGCAGCAGGCGGCATTTGATGGCCTGCGCGCCCAGCTGGAGCAGGAAGCTCCCGGCTCGGCGCTGTTGTACGGCGTTACCGGCTCCGGTAAGACCGCCGTGTACATCCGGCTGATCCGGCACTGTCTGGAGCTTGGGCAGCAGGCGATGCTTATGGTTCCGGAGGTCGCCCTGGCGCCCCAGCTGCTGGGCTTGCTGGCAGCATATTTCGGCGACCGTGTGGCGGTGCTGCACAGCAGCCTGCCGGCAACGGAACGCTACGACCAGTGGAAGCGTGTCCGCAAGGGCGATGCCACCGTAGTGGTGGGAACACGCTCTGCTGTTTTTGCCCCCTGTCCCAACCCCGGACTGATCATTCTGGACGAGGAGCAGGAGCACTCTTATAAATCGGAAAATGCCCCACGCTACGATGCCAAAGAGGTGGCGCTGTGGCGAGGGTTAAAGGAAAAAGCACTGGTGCTGTTCGGCTCGGCGACTCCCTCGGTGGAGACCATGTACCGGGCAAAGGCAGGTCAGCACCGGTTGTATACCCTTCCCAGCCGCTATAACGGCAAGCCCCTTCCCCAGGTGGAGATCGTGGATATGCGGCAGGAAGTGAAAAACGGCAACGATCTGTCTGTCAGCTATGCGCTGCAGGATGCCATCGGAGATACCCACAACGCAGGCAAGCAGACGATCCTGTTTTTGAACCGCCGGGGCAACAGCCGTGCGCTGGTGTGCGTGGATTGCCGGGAAGCACCCGAATGTCCCCGGTGCAGTGCAAGGCTGACCTATCACAGTGCCAATGAGCGGCTGATGTGCCACTACTGCGGACACTCCCAGAAAGTCCCTGCCCGGTGCAAATGCGGCGGCCCGTTGAAACGGGTAGGCACCGGCACCCAAAAGGTGCAGCAGGAGCTGCAAAGTCTGTTTGAGGATATGACAATCGAGCGGATGGATGCGGATACGGTAAACGCCGCCAACACCCATGAGCAGATCCTGGACAGATTCCAGAAGGAGAAGATCCCGGTTTTGATCGGCACCCAGATGGTGGCAAAGGGACTGAATCTGCCCGATGTGACGCTGGTGGGCGTACTGGACGCGGATCTGAGCTTGTATACCGATAGCTACCGTGCCGCCGAGACCACCTTCAATATGCTGACCCAGGTGGTGGGCAGAGCCGGCAGGGGAGATGCCGCCGGTAAGGCGATGATCCAGACCATGGCGCCGGAGCACCGGGTGATCGATCTGGCAGCCCGGCAGGACTACGGCGGCTTTTACGCCTTGGAGCTGGGGATGCGCAGGATCCAGCAGTGTCCGCCCTTCGGCGACATTGCCACAGTGACCTTTACCGGTCAGGACGAGGGAAGGGTCTTACATGGATCTGCCCTTTTCCGGGACAGCCTGCGCCATCTGCTGCAAAGCCCCGAATACGCCCAGACCCAATGCACGGTGCTGGGGCCTGCGCCCTGCCCGGTGCCTAAGATCAACTATAATTACCGTTACCGCCTGACGCTGCGCTGCCGCATGGATGCCAAGCTGCGCGGGCTGCTTGCCCACCTGCTGCGGCAGTTCTCTCAGGATAAGCAGAACCGGGGCGTATCGGCATTCATAGACATAAACGGATACGATTAAAGAGGTATAATTATGGCACTTCGTAAGATTTTAACAGACGCCGAGCCTGCACTGCACAAGACCTGCAAGGAGGTCATCAATTTCGACAGCCGGCTGCACACACTTCTGGATGATATGCGGGAAACGCTTATTGAATCCGGCGGTGTAGGACTTGCCGCGCCCCAGGTGGGCATCCTGCGCAGAGTTGTTCTGGTGGATACCGGTGAGCAGATCCTGGAGCTGATCAACCCCACCCTGGTGGAAACGGACGGTGAGCAGGAGGGCGCTGAGGGCTGCCTGAGCGTTCCCGGTAAATACGGTCTGGTAAAACGGCCATACTATGCAAAGGTGCGCGCCCAGGACCGTAACGGCAACTGGTATGAGGCAGAGGGTGAGGAACTGATCGCCCGTTGCTTCTGCCACGAGCTGGATCACCTGGACGGCATCATCTATACGGAAGTGATGGAACGCTTCCTGACAGATGAAGAATTGAATTTTGAGGACTGATTCAGATGCGTGTTGTATTCATGGGAACGCCGGATATTGCGGCGACCTGCCTGAAAAAGATCATCGCCGACGGCTATGATGTGGTAGGTGTCTATACCCAGCCGGACAGACCTAAAAACCGGGGCATGAAGCTTGCTTTTTCT
>JAZOSG010000067.1:0-3665 GCA_045657005.1 Faecousia sp. | reverse complement strand
CATCCGGTCAAGGCGGCGCTTTACGAGGCGCTGATCCAGCGTGCCGGTGAGATCGCCACTCTGGCGCAGGCAGAGACCACCCTGGCACAGCTTCGGGAATTGGAGCAGGTGCTGGATTTCTCCATACGGCATATCGATCTGTCAACCGGCACGGTGGCGTGCGCACTTGGTTTCCCAGAGACGCTGTTCTATGAGATCCTGAGCAACAAAACAGGTATTCCCATTGAAAGCGATGCCCAACTGTTTTCGCTGCTGACCCAGCTATCCGCTATCAAGCAGGAATACGACAAGATCTCTGATGCGCTGTCCTCTGTCAAGGCCACCGGTTATGGGATCGTGATGCCCACCGCCGGAGAGATGAAGCTGGAAACCCCTGAGCTGCTGCGCAAAAACGGCGCTTTCGGGGTGAAGCTCCGGGCAGGCGCACCTTCCATCCATATGATCCGGGTGGATATCGATACGGAGATCAGCCCCATGGTAGGCGACGAAAAGCAATCCCAGGATCTGATCGCCTATCTTTCCGGTGAAGAACCGGAGAAACTGTGGCAGAGCAATATTTTCGGAAAATCCGTTTACGCCATGATCCAAGAGGGTCTGACCGCTAAGCTGGTGCGGACACCCCAGGATGTGCGTGAAAAATTCCGCGGCAGTCTGACCCGGATCGTCAACGATGGCGCTACCGGACTTATCTGCCTGATCCTGTAAATCTATCGAGCGGATCGCGTTGCGGTCCGCTTTTTCATTTGTTAATTTTTATCTTTTGCCCTTTACCCCCGGGAAATATTATGTTACACTATAATGTAACAACTTTCAGGGGGACAATTATGAAACTTTCGCAGCAGAAAAGGATAAATCTTAACTATACGCTGCTTGCTTTTCTGGCGCCGGTTCTGGGTATGTTTATCGTGATGATCGTCCGGGGGTTTGAGCCCTTCGGCAGTGTGTCCATGCTGTATTCAGATATGTATCATCAGTACTTCCCGTTCTTTGTCGCCTTCCGCAAGGCGCTGCTCAGTGGCGAGAGTCTGCTCTTCAGCTGGAGTGTGGGTATGGGCATGGATTATCTGGGGCTTATTTCCTACTATTTGGCATCCCCTTTAAATTTGCTCAGCGTTCTGGTTCCTGAGGGGCTGCTTTTGGAGTACTTCTCCCTGCTGATGCCGATCAAGCTTGGTCTTGCCAGCATGTTTTTTGCCATCTTCCTGAAAAAGCTTTTTCACAAGGATGATCTATCCATCGTGCTGTTCGGCGCGTTTTACGGACTGTGCGCCTGGGCGCTGGGTTATCAGTGGAATATTATGTGGCTGGATACCTTTGCGCTGCTGCCCCTGGTAGCACTGGGTACAGTTACCCTGCTTCGGGACAAGAAGTTCCTGCTGTACACCCTGACATTATTCCTTTCGGTTTTCTCTAACTACTATATTGGCTTTTTCACCTGCATTTTCGTGGCTCTGATCTTCGTGTGCTACGAGATCTGCCGCTGGGGCGGTTTTAAGCAGTTTTTCTGCGACTTGGGGCGCATTGCCCTGTACTCTGCTCTTGCCATCGGCATGACCGCAATATTGGAGATCCCTGCTTACGCTGCCCTGCAGCAAACCCAATCCAGCGTCAATAAGTTTCCCGAGGGCTTCAAGCTCAACATCGCTGACGAAAACACCTGGAAAGGTCTCTTGGATGCCATGCGTCAGGTTGCCGGTAATATGAATGGCGGTCTGACTCCCAGCTTTAAAGAGGGGCTTCCCAATCTGTACTGCGGCATTGCAGCCAACATTTTCGCGTTTTTATTCTTGACCAGTAAGCAGGTCAGGGTGCGTGACCGGATCTGCAGCGTGGTCTTGCTGCTGTTCTTCAATGTCAGCTTTATCATCCGACAGCTGGACTATATCTGGCACGGCTTCCATTTTACAAACATGATCCCCTATCGGTTTAGTTTCCTGTACAGCTTTGTTATGTTGTATATGGCTTACCGGGCATATCTGCTAAGGAACCGGTTCCGGCTGTGGCAGGTCATTACCGCTGGCGTTTTTGCCGTTGGCATTGCCCTGTGCGCCAACGACCTGACTGACCCGGTCTACTGGGCGTACAACGGCGCTTTCCTGCTGCTTTATATCGCCACCCTTTTGTACCCTCGGCTGCTGAAACGCCCGGCAAGGGATGCCGCCCCGGAGAAAAAGCGCGATTACCTGGCAGAGCTTTCCGCCAGACGCAAGCTCAGCGGGCAGATCGTACTGGGTGTCATGTTGATGGAGCTTACCCTGAATCTGGTAAACTTCGGCGTGAACTTTTCCGGCACCACCGTCACCGATTATCCCAGAGGCACTGTCTATACTGAATCCATGATCCGCTATATGGAAGAACGGGAGGCAGACACTCTGTTTTACCGTGCCGAGACGACCCACTCCCAGACTCTCAATGACGGCGCGCTGAACGGCTACAACGGCATTTCCACCTTTACCAGCTCTGCCAATGTCAGCGTGACCCGGTTTATGAAGACGCTGGGTTATGGCGCAAAGGACACCTACAACCGCTACTGTTTTGAGGAAAGTTCCCCCGTTTCCAACCTGTTTCTGAATCTTAAATATATGCTGGAGCGGCAGGATAAGGTGGAGGAAAACCCCTATTTTGAAGATGTGCACCATTTCGGCAAGGTGCATCTATTGGAAAACACAGCCTATCTACCCCTGGGTTTTTTGACCCAGAACCAGCTGATCGATGTAGACTTCTCCTCTGGAGAAAACACCCTTACCTTCCAAAACAAGCTGTTTTCCGAGGCTACCGGCATCCACACCGATGTATGGCGCATCATTTCCGGCAAAAATCTGTCGATCTCCGGTACCGGCGTGACTTTGAATTCCCAGAATCAGACCGGCTACTGTTCCTACACCACCCCTGCCAATTCCGGTGGTACCATCGTCTACAAGTATATCGCTGATCAGGAAGGGCTTGTATGCATCGACCTGAATCTTTCCAAAAAGAACAGTTTCTCCTTCTGGAAAAACGGTACAGAGCTGTACAGCGAGACCTACAGCATTCCTCAGTCTCTTGCCGTCAGCTATGTGCTGCCCGGGGATATCATCGAGGTACACCTGACCTGCAAGGCTGACCAAAAAGGCACGATCACCCTTCACGCCGGTATTTTGGATGATGAGGTCTTTGACCGGGGCTATGAAGTTCTTTCCGCCTCCACGCTGGAGCTGACCACATTTAAAAACACCTTTGTGGAGGGTACTATCAACTGCAACCGAAACGGCGTTCTCTACACCTCCATCCCTCAGGATGGCAATTGGAGCGCCACTGTAGACGGAAAGCCTGCGGACATTGTGCTGATCGGTGATGCGATGGTGGGACTTCTGCTATCCCAGGGTCAGCATACGGTCACATTCACTTATCATAATGCAGCCTTCTCTCTCGGCTGGAAGATCAGCCTTGCCTGCGCGGCGGTATTTGCCGAACTTTACCTCAGCATCTATCAGCCCAAGTGCAAAAAAGGAAAATACGAGCAATAAGCAAAACCGGATCCTACGCTTGTAGGATCCGGTTTTATCTTGACAAATCCAACGGTTTTCATTATTCTAATTTTAGACAAACAGAAAGAAGGTGCCGGTATGACACCCCTATCCCTGACCATTTTGGAGCACTATCAGGTGCGGAAAACGAAAAAGCAG
>JAZOSG010000066.1:0-5771 GCA_045657005.1 Faecousia sp. | reverse complement strand
GTCTTGTTCCGGTCAGCAGGCACATAGCCTCTGCCCTGGGACAACGTGATCTCCATATTAAATGTCGCACCCTCACCCAGCGTGCAAATATGCAGCTCGGGATTCAGGATCTCGACCTCGCCGTCTGCCTTGATATCACCGGCAGTGACCTCACAGGGGCCTACTGCGTCGATGTAAACGGTCTTGATGCCCTGGCTGTGAAGCTTCAGGATCATCCGTTTCACATTCAGAACGATCTCGGTAACATCCTCGGTGACACCGGGGATAGTGGAAAACTCATGCTGCACACCGGCGATCTTCACAGAAGTCGCAGCGTAGCCGGGAAGACTGCTCAGCAGGATCCGGCGCAGGGAGTTACCCAAAGTCATACCGTAACCGCGCTCCAGAGGCTCCACGACATACTTGCCGTAAGAAGGATCCTCCGCGGAATCAAAACAGGTAATGCGAGGCTTTTCAATTTCTACCATAGAATCTTAACCCTCCTTCTGAAGTGTGTGGGGTGTAGAATGCACCCCACAAATGCACATACGCGAACAATCAGGGTGTCGATTATCTGGAGTACAACTCGACGATCAGGTGGACAGCGATATCGAAGTCGATATCAGCCTGAGTGGGCATGGCAATAACCTTGCCGACCAGGTTGTTCTTATCGCGATCCAACCACTTGGGAGCAGCAACAAAAGCGTCAGCTTCCTTCAACCCCTTGAAGAAAGCATTGGAAGCGCTCTTCTCGCAGACAGCAACGACATCACCGGGCTTAACCAGATAGCTGGGAATATTCACACGGTTGCCATTCACGGTGAAATGGGCGTGGTTCACCAGCTGACGAGCCTGGCGACGGGAGTTGGCAAAACCCAGACGATACACGACATTGTCCAGTCTGCGCTCCACATAGGTCAGCAGCACCTCACCGGTGTTGCCCTCAGCGCGGGTGGCCTTGTCGTAGTAGTTACGGAACTGCTTCTCCTGGATGCCGTAAACAAACTTGACCTTCTGCTTCTCAGTCAGCTGAGCAGCATATTCGGACTTCTTAGCTCTTCTCTGACCGCCGGGGTTCTTGTTGGAAGTCTTGGAGTAACCCATTGCGGCAGGAGAAACGCCCAGCGTTCTGCAACGCTTCAGCACGGGCTGCATATTCTTAGCCATATCGTATAATTCCTCCTATTGCAAAATCAGACGCGGCGTCTCTTGGGGGGACGGCAGCCATTGTGAGGAATGGGAGTGACGTCCTTGATCATGACGACCTCCAGACCGGCGGTCTGCAGGGCACGGATCGCAGCTTCGCGTCCCTGACCGGGACCCTTGACATAGACCTCAACGGTCTTCAGGCCATACTCCTTGGCAGCGTTTGCTGCGGTCTCTGCTGCGGTCTGGGCAGCAAAGGGAGTGGACTTACGGGAACCACGGAAACCCAGTCCGCCGGAAGAAGCCCAGGAAAGGGCATTGCCTTCCAGGTCAGTGATGGTGACCATGGTGTTGTTGAAAGAGGAACGGATATGTGCCGCGCCCTTTTCAACTACTTTGCGCTCTCTGCGGCGCTTTACAACCTTCTTAGTAGCCTTAGCCATGTTACATATCCCTCCTTACTTCTTCTTGTTAGCGATGGTCTTCTTCGGACCCTTACGGGTACGAGCATTTGTCTTAGTGCGCTGGCCATGCACAGGCAGGCCACGGCGATGACGCAGACCACGGTAGCAACCGATCTCGCTCAGACGCTTGATGTTCATAGCGGTCTCACGACGCAGGTCACCCTCGATGGTGTAGTGATGCTCAATAGCCTCACGCAGTGCGGATTCCTGATCCTCAGTCAGATCCTTGACACGGGTGTCGGGATCGATCTTAGTGACCTCCAGAACCTTAGCTGCACGGGCAGGTCCGATGCCGTAGATATAAGTCAGCGCGACCTCGATCCGCTTCTCGCGGGGCAGGTCAATACCAGAAATACGAGCCATAAACTTTTCAGCACCTCCTATTAGCCTTGTCTCTGCTTATGCTTGGGATTTTCGCAAATTACCATTACGCGACCCTTGCGCTTGATGATCTTACACTTTTCGCACATGGGTTTAACGGACGGTCTTACCTTCATACTGTTTAACCTCCATATGAGAATGTCTGTCTCAAATCTCTTACTTGCTTCTCCAGGTGATCCGACCTCTGGTCAGATCGTAGGGAGACATTTGTACGGTTACCTTGTCACCGGGCAAGATCTTGATAAAGTTCATTCGGAGCTTGCCGGAAATGGTTGCCAGAATGGTGTGGCCGTTGCCGATGTCCACCTTGAACATTGCGTTCGGCAGGTTGTCGGTAACGATGCCCTCAATCTCAATTACGTCGTCTTTTGCCAAGTCATTAACCTCCAGTGGTATTACTTTGCAGTTCCCGGCTCAAATAAGCCAGGTCTCTTCGTAATTCGCTGTTGAGCACCTTGTCGCCGGAGCGTAGCTTCTGGGCGACTCTGGTCTCAGAGCGAAGGACCTTATCTGCGTGTTTGCGCTTCTTACGCTTTGGTTTTTCTAAGGAGCGGTCTTTTCCGTTGGCCAATGTCAAATACACTTCATCCGCTTCTATTACATAATAGAGCTTTCCTGCGTCCCGACCTGCCGTGGATCTGACCACGTCTGCAATCATGAATTCAGGTAAATCTGGGTCCATAATCAAAGTCCTTCGGCGACGGTGAGTATTTCCGGCTCCCCGTCGGTGATGAGTACAGTATTTTCATAGTGCGCCGAGAGCTTTCCGTCGGCGGTAACCGTTGTCCAATGATCCTTCAGGACATTGACATCGTACACACCTGCATTGACCATTGGCTCGATCGCCAGGGTCATGCCGGGCAGCAGTCTTGGCCCACGGCCGGGAGCACCGAAATTCGGAACCTCCGGCTCTTCATGCAGCTGCGCGCCAACGCCGTGACCTACGAAGGAACGCACAACTGAAAAACCGTTACACTCCACATGCTTTTGTATGGCGTGGGAGATATCAGACACACGGTTCCCCCGCTTGGCAAAGCGGATGCCTTCAAAAAAGCTTTGAGCCGTGACATCGATCAGTTTTTGGGCTTCGGCACTGATAGTGCCGCAGGGATAGGTCGCCGCGCAATCGCCATGGAAACCCTTGTAGTAGGCACCCACATCCACCGATACGATATCCCCTTCCTGCAGTACATAGCTGCCGGGGATGCCGTGGATCACTGTGGAGTTCACGCTGATACAGGTGCTTCCGGGAAAGCCGTGGTAGCCCAGGAACGACGGTTTTGCGCCCTGACTCACGATGAAATCGTGTACGGCTTTGTCAATCTCTCCGGTAGTAACGCCCGGTCTTACCATTTCCCCTGCCAAAGCACGGGCTGCCGCGGTAATTTTACAGGCCTGACGCATACACTGGAGCTCTTGTCCATTTTTGATTACGATCATACCGTTACCCCTATCGCCTTCAGGATATCCCGATGGGTATCTTCAATAGGCTGATTGCCATACACCAGCAGAAGCTTGCCCTGCATGGCGTAATAGTCCTTCAGCACCTCTGTGCTGGCGTGATAAACTTCCAGACGATGCTTCACCGTTTCCGGCTCGTCGTCCTTACGGATAGCCACCTCGCTGCCGCACTGGTCACAGATGCCCTCGGTCTTAGGGGGGTTGCTGACGATGTGATAGCTGGCACCACACTTGGTGCAGACCCGTCTGCCGGACATCCGGCTGGCGATCTCAGCATCGTCAACTTCCAGAGAAACCACATGGTCGATCTTGATCCCTGCCGCATCCATCGCCTCCGCCTGGGGCAGGGTGCGGGGCACCCCGTCCAGGATGAAGCCATTTTCGCAGTCGGGCTGGGCTACTCGCTGGGCGATGATGGACATGATCACATCATCGGGAACCAGAGAACCCTCGTCCATGAATTTCTTAACTTGCTTGCCCAGGGAGGAGCCGTTTGCCATAGCTTCCCGGAGCATGTTCCCGGTGGAGATGGTAGGGATGCGGAGCTTTTCAGAGATCAGCTCACCCTGTGTTCCCTTACCGGCGCCGGGTGCGCCTAACAGGATCATGTTCATTGGGGAATTCGCCTCCGGCTTAGTCAAGGAAGCCCTTGTAATGCCGCATGAGCATCTGAGCCTCCAGTGCCTTCACCGTCTCAAGGGCAACGCCCACAACGATGATAACGGAAGTACCGCCGATGGCCAGATTCTGGACGCCGGACATCAGGTTGCCTGCCACGATGGGCAGACCTGCAACGATGGCCAAGTACAGAGCGCCAAAGACGATGATCTTGTTGATGACCTTCTGAATGAAATCAGAGGTGGGCTTGCCCGGACGGAAGCCGGGAATAAAGCCGCCGTTCTTCTTCAGGTTATTGGAGATCTCCACGGGATCGTACTGGATGGTGGAGTAGAACCAGCTGAAGAAGAAGATCATCAGCACATATGCTACGAAGTAAGCCCAGCTGTTGGGGCTCCACAGGTAGTCATACCACCAGTTGCCCTCACCAACATTGATGAAAGCACAGATCGTAGCAGGAATGGAGCAGATGGAGGAAGCGAAGATAACGGGCATAACACCGCTCATTGCCACCTTGATGGGCAGGTTGGTGCTCTGACCGCCGTAGACCTTGCGACCAACCACACGCTTTGCGTACTGGATGGGGATACGACGCTCGGCATCGTTGATAAACACGATGAACACGATCAGCAGTGCCATACCGATCACAACGATCAGTGCCTGCCACCATGCCATACCCAGAAGTCTGGACAGGGTACCGGGCAGACCGGAGATGATATTGGCGAACAGGATCATGGAGATACCGTTGCCGATACCGAACTCGGTGATCTGCTCACCCATCCACATAACAAAGCAGGCACCGGCGGTGAACGCCAGGATGATCACTACAGCAGGCAGGAAGCCTTCGCCGGTGATCAGAGTCAGGCCCTGGGACTCATAGTTGCGGATCATGGTGTAATACGCAAAGCCCAGCAGCAGACCCAGACCTACAGTGGTGTAGCGGGTGATACGCTCAATCTTCTTCTTGCCAGCCTCGCCCTCTTCCTTTGCCATACGCTCAAGAGCAGGAATGGCAACGCAGAGCAGCTGGATGATAATAGAAGCGTTGATGTAGGGCTGGATGCCCAGTGCCAGGACAGTCGCCGTAGAGAAGGCGGAGCCGGACATGGCATCATACAGACCTAAAATGGTGTTAGACAGGGTGGACTCAAAGTAAGTCGCCAGCTGTGCAGCATCAATAAAGGGAACAGGGATCATACTGCAGACCCGATAGATCAGCAGCACCAGCATGGTGAACATCAGCTTCTTGCGCAGCTCGGGAATTTTCCAAGCATTTGCCAGTGTGCTAAACAATTACACCACCTCGGCCTTTCCGCCTGCCTGCTCGATTTTTTCCTTTGCAGACTCAGAGAAAGCCGCTGCCTTAACAGTAATCTTCTTGGTCAGGTTTCCGTTGGACAGGACCTTCAGACCGTAGGGGCATGCGGAGATGATGCCCTTCTCAATCAGAGCAGCGGCATCAACCACAGCACCGTCCTCAAAGCGGTTCAGAACTGCCAGATTGACAGCAGTCAGAGGCTTTGCGAAGATGTTATTGAAGCCACGCTTAGGGATGCGGCGAACCAGAGGCATCTGGCCGCCTTCGAAGCCGACGCGGGTCTTGCCGCCGGAGCGGGCATGCTGACCCTTGTGGCCACGGCCGCCGGTCTTACCGTTGCCGGTACCGACACCACGGCCCTTGCGCTTGCCCTCAAAAGTGGAGCCAGCGACAGGAGCAAGTTC
>JAZOSG010000065.1:0-2002 GCA_045657005.1 Faecousia sp. | reverse complement strand
CAAAGTGTCGGCCGGCCTCATGGCAGCTCCAATGTTCCTGATGCATTGTTTCTATGACAAGCTTCTTGAACTCTGGTGTGTAGCGTTTGTTCGGTACTCCTTTAGGCATAGAAAAACACCCCATTTCTTAGTACAAGTATTATATCATACTTGTCTAACAAATGGGGTGCAGTTCATTGGGTGGTCTTTCTTTTTGGTGGACACATACTAGTTAAATTCGAACTTAAAACAGATTCAATTTCTTGCAGGGTTAGGGTCTCTGTGCCGTCCTTATAGTTGTAGGTGAGGACCAATTTATCGTCATATACGAAGACGGAATTTACGAAAGTATCAATGATTTCCTTTCTGTAATCAAGATCGTTGATATTGCCGTACTTATATTTACTGATCCATTCCACGATCTCTTCCTTGGTAAACTTACGGCGCTCCAACTGCAACTGCAAGATACTGGCTTTCAGCGAATCCCGCTGAGTTTCCAAATCCTCCAGGCACTCCTTAGTGGTTTCGGTGATGATGCCCTGGCGGATCGCTTTCATCACATTGCGGATCTCAGCTTCACACTGCTGCAACTGTTGCTTCAGCACAGGTGTCATGGTATCGCCCTGTTCCTGCATGACCAGGATGGCATCAGCGATGCGGTCGATTGCCTCGTCGGTCAGTACTTTGGAGACGGTCAGCTTTACAACCGTTTCCTCTATCCAGTGCTTTTTGATGGCTTTCTTCTTACACCCAAGCCGCCGTTTAGCGCCACTGCATTTGTAGTAGTGGTAGACGATCCCTTTGCAGCCTTTGCCGCTTTCACCGGCCATCAGCCGCCCACAGTCGCCACAATATAGCTTCGTAGTAAGCAAGTATTCCTCTTCTGCTTTTGCCCGTGCTGGGGCCTTCTTGTTTGCTGCCATACGCATTTGCACCCTTTCAAATAATTCTTTGTCTATGATCGCCGTAATGCCGTCCGGGGTAATGACATCGCCATACTTGTATTCGCCGATGTACTTGCGATTTTTCAGAAGATTGCTGAGAACGCTGACAGTGTAAGCATTGCCCCGCTTGGAGCGCAGACCCCGTTCTTCCATCTCAGCCTGTAAAACGGTAAGCCGCTCACCATCTGCATACCGGGCAAACAGTTCCTGCACATAAGGTGCGGTTTCGGGGTTGATTTCCAATCTGCCGGTTGCCTTGTCCACATAGTAGCCAAGGGGCGTATTGCCGCCGTTGTTCATACACTTCATAGCATTGTCATGCTGACCTCTGCGGATCTTCTGCGCAAGCTCTGCTGAGTAATACTCTGCGTAGCCTTCTAACATGGATTCAAGAATGATGCCCTCTGGGCCATCGGAGATATTCTCTTTGATGGAGATCACTCGGACACCATACTTTTTCAGTACATGCTTGTAGTGGGCGCTGTCATAGCGGTCACGAGAGAAGCGGGCCAGTTTCCATCCCAGCACTACATCAAATAACCCTTTAGCGCTGTCTGCAATCATTCGCTGAAAGTCCGGTCTGTCTGCTGTTCTTGCAGACAGAGCCCTATCCACATAAGTGCCAAGCAAGGTCAGGTGATTCTTTATTGCATAGTCCGTACATTCACGAAGCTGGCCTTCGATAGATTCTTCTCGTTGTCGATCAGAAGAATATCGAGCATAAATCACTGCATTCATACAATTCCTCCTTTGCGTTAATTCTACTGTTTCGCATTTTTGCTATCAAATGTGTGGAAGGGAGCAGGCCGAAACCTGCTGCCATCCGGGTGTTTATTCATCCTTCTTTTCCAAATCTTCTTGGTTTTTGGGCAGTAAGAACCGGGCAAAACGGAGGATGACATGCTCCGGAAGCTGTGCGCCGTAATCCTCGGTATTCTGCGTGGTGACTTCTGCGATCTGCTCCTGGGAAATCTGTTCGGGCATAGGCGTCACCCCCTTAGCGAACATCCCGGTCAGTCCGTCTGCGGAACTGGGCCTCGCACATCTTTACAATCGCATCCTCCATCTGTGCAGTGGTA
>JAZOSG010000064.1:0-6158 GCA_045657005.1 Faecousia sp. | reverse complement strand
AGAAGAATCAAATCCCAGTTTATCGCACTGCCGTACGATAAACAGTTGATAGTTGACAGTTGAAAGTTGACAGTTAAGGTGTCGGCTTTGCCGACTATTTCAATTATTTTCCGAAGGGAAATACCGAAACTGTCAACTGTACACTGTCCACTGTCAACTTCGGGCAATAGCCCGATAAACTGGGATTTGAAAAACAAGTGAGGAAATGTAATGCTTCCTGAGGCTTTTTTGGATAGAATGAAACAGCAGCTGGGTACGCAGTATCCGGCGTTTTTGGAATCGATGGAGCGACCCCGGGCGGTGGCGCTGCGTTTTAATCCTCTGAAAGGGGAATCGCCCAAGCTGCCTTTTGTGGGCGAGCCCGTTCCCTGGGAGCCTATGGGCTATTATTATGATCCCGATGCCAGACCGGGTCTGCACCCATATCACGAGGCCGGCGTATACTATTTACAGGAGGCCAGTGCTATGGCACCGGTCACGCTCCTGGACCCACAGCCGGGGGAGCGCGTTTGCGATCTGTGCGCTGCGCCCGGCGGAAAAACCACCCAAATCGCCGGCAGAATGGGCGGTACCGGGTTTTTGCTTTGCAATGAGTGGAGCCCCAAACGGGCAAAAATACTCAGCCGCAATATAGAAAGACTTGGGATCAGCAACGCATTGGTGACCAACGAACATCCGCAAACATTGGCAGACCGTTACCCGGGATTCTTTGACCGGGTACTCATCGACGCTCCCTGCTCGGGGGAGGGGATGTTCCGTAAGGAAGAGGCAGCGGTAACGGACTGGAGCCAGGAAACAGTAGAAATGTGCGCCCGGCGGCAATCAGAGATCCTGCATTCCGGCGCGGCTTTGGTGCGCCCCGGCGGACTTCTGGTGTACTCTACCTGTACCTTTTCCCCTGAAGAAAATGAGCAGGCGGTTGAAGCGTTTTTGCAGACCCATCCGGAGTTTGCCCCACAGAGGGTGGACGCACCTTGGTTTACTCCGGGGGAGACTGGCAGTTTCCGCCTGTGGCCCCACAAGCTCCGGGGCGAGGGGCATTTTGCCGCGGTGCTGCGCAGGACAGGGGAGCCGGAAGAAGCTTACGAAAGCACGCCCGGCGAAAAACTGCCGAAGCAGTGGCTGGAATTTGCCGAGCAGCTGGATATCCGCCTGCCTGAGGGGAAGGCTGTCCTGTTTGGCGGTCACCTTTATTGGGCACCTGAAGATATGCCGGATATCCGCCGGCTGAAGGTACTACGGCCGGGTCTGGAGCTGGGAGAGATAAAAAAAGACCGGTTTGAGCCGGCACATGCACTGGCGCTTTGGCTGAAGACCGCTGGCAACACGGAAGATCTTGCCGCTGACAGCGATGCGGTCAGGGCTTATATGCACGGACAGACGATCCCCTCCGGGCGCAGAGGTTGGTGCCTTGTGACGGTGGATGGCTACTCCCTGGGCTGGGGGAAGGGTGACGGAAATGTTCTGAAAAATCACTATCCCAAGGGTTTGCGGCGATAACGGGGGTAAATTTATACTTTACATAACTAGTGGAATATGTTATAATTTATGAAGTTCTATGAATAATTCGCAAGGAGAGGATCTTCCTTGGCAAAATATGAAATAAAAGGCGGCACGCCTCTTGTCGGTGAAGTTACCATCAGCGGCGCAAAGAATGCCGCAGTGGCGATCCTGCCTGCAGCCATTTTGGTGCGGGGCAAATGCCGTGTAGAGAATGTACCGGATATTTCCGATGTGCGAACGCTGTTGGCGATTCTCGAAGACATTGGCGCAGTGATCACCCATGAGGATGCCGGTACGGTGCTGCTGGACTGTACCAACATTTCCAGCACCAATCCCGATCCTGAGCTGGTCCGGAAGATGCGTGCCAGCTATTACCTGATGGGCGCATTGATGAGTCGGTTTGGAAATGCCAATGTGGCGCTGCCCGGCGGCTGTAATTTCGCCTCCCGTCCCATCGATCAGCATATCAAGGGCTTCCGTGCTCTGGGTGCCGATGTGGAGGAAACAGAAGATTATGTAAACCTTAAGCCCGGTCCCGACGGTCTTCACGGCAACCGCATCAGTCTGGATGTGGTCAGTGTCGGTGCCACCGTCAACATTATGATGGCGGCGACATTGCTTCCCGGACAGACGGTGATCGAGAATGCGGCGAAGGAGCCCCACATCGTTGACCTGGCAAACTTCCTCAATACCATGGGTGCTCGGATCTCCGGTGCCGGTACAGATACGGTCAAGATCCGGGGCGTGGAAAGCCTGCAGGGCGGCACATATGCCATTATTCCGGATCAGATCGAGGCAGGTACTTATTTGGCAGCGGTAACGGCGGCAGGCGGCAATGTGTTGGTGAAAAATGTGATTCCCAAGCACATGGACTGCATCACCTCTAAGCTCCAGGAGATGGGCGCGAAGGTCATCAACTATGATGACGCTATCCGTATCCAGTCGGAGGGGCGCTTGCGGTACACCACGGTCAAGACCCGTCCCTATCCCGGCTTCCCCACGGATATGCAGGCGCAGATCTGTGTGTGTATGGCGCTGGCAAGCGGCGTCAGCCGGCTGACGGAGAATGTATATGAGACGCGCTTTTTCGGCTACTGTACAGAGCTGCAGGAAATGGGCGCGGAAATTTTGATCAACGGCAAGACTGCCATGGTCACCGGCTGCGAAAAGCTCCGGGGCGCGGAGGTCTCTGCCCACGATCTCCGGGCCGGCGCTGCGCTGATCATTGCCGGTTTGGCAGCGGAGGGCACGACGGTAGTGCGCAATGCCCACTTTGTGGAGCGTGGCTACGAAAACATCGTGGAAAAATTCACAGCCCTCGGCGCGGATATTACCCGGATCGACGACTAATCAAAACACCCTCAGAGCAATTTGCTCTGAGGGTGTTGTTGTCCTGGCATAAATTCTGAATTTGCAGTTGCACGGTCAATGGGAATTTACTCCTGATACATGGGTGTGGACAGGTAGCGGTCGCCGGTATCAGGCAGCAAGACAACAATATTCTTGCCTGCATTTTCCGGACGCTTTGCCACCTCAATGGCGGCGTGGAGCGCTGCACCGGAGGAGATACCCACCAGGATACCCTCCTGCTGTCCCATCAGCCGTCCGGCGCAGTAAGCTGCTTCCTCGGTAACAGGGATGATCTCGTCGTAGACCCCGGTATCCAGCACGGAGGGGATGAAATTAGCGCCGATGCCCTGCAAGCCATGGCTGCCTGCAAGTCCTTTGGACAGCAGGGGAGAACCGGCAGGCTCAACGGCAATGACCTGCACATTGGGCTTTTTCTGCTTCAGGAACTTGCCAATGCCGGTCAGCGTGCCGCCGGTGCCCACACCAGCCACGAAAATATCTACAGCCCCGTCGGTATCTTGCCATATTTCCGGGCCTGTAGTAGCCATGTGAGCCGCAGGATTTGCAGGGTTGTCAAATTGCCCCGGGATAAAGCTGCCGGGGATCTGGTCTGCCAGTTCCTTGGCTTTATCAATAGCGCCGCGCATACCCAGCGCGCCCTCGGTCAGCACCAGCTCCGCACCGTAGGCAGCCATTAAAAGCCGGCGCTCCATGCTCATGGAGTCTGGCATGACGATGATCGTCCGGTAGCCCCGGCAGGCGGCAACGCTGGCAAGACCGATGCCGGTGTTGCCGGAAGTAGGCTCAATGATCACACTGCCGGGCTTTAAAAGCCCTTTGTCCTCCGCATCCCGGATCATGGCAAGGGCAACCCGATCCTTGACAGAGCCTGCTGGATTCATGCCCTCCAGCTTTGCCAGAAGCCTGGCTCCCAGCTGTTCTTTTTTCTCAATATTCTGAAGCGCCAGCAGAGGCGTGTTGCCGATCAGCTGCTGGGCAGATGTGTAGATCCTTGCCATAAGCAAACCTCCATGGGAATATATTTGAAATTATATAACCGGCAATAGCGCCTTGTCAATGGGAATCGTTGACAACTGCGCCAGAGTGTGGTATAAAACGATAAAAGCAAAGGGGTGGAAAAACTATGTCAGCAATTGAACGGGAAATCGAAAATGTGGTAGACGCGATCTTGGAGGATTACCGGGGCAGCCGGGATATCGATGCTATGGAATCCTTCCGCCAGCCGGATAAGGATGCCATCATCGACATCATTGAAAAGCTGCGCAGGATCGTGTTCCCGGGCTATTTCCGGGAGAAGGCGTACCGCATCTATAACGCAAAGCACAATCTTTCCATGCTTATTGAGGATGTGATGTACAATCTCAGCCGGCAGATCGCGCTGGTTTTCCAGGAGGATGGGCGTACCCAGCAGCAGGCGGAGGAAACTTGCCTGGAGTTTCTGCGCCGGATCCCCAAGGTGCGCGACATGGTGCAGACGGATCTGCAGGCGGCCTACGACGGCGATCCTGCCGCCACCGGTATGGCAGAAGTTATCTTCTCTTACCCGGGGCTGTTTGCCATTACCGTCTATCGTCTTGCCCACGAGCTGTACACCCTTAAGGTGCCCATGATCCCACGAATTATGACCGAGCACGCCCACAGCGTCACCGGTATCGATATCCATCCCGGTGCTACCATCGGAAAATATTTCTTTATCGATCACGGCACCGGCATTGTGGTAGGTGAGACCACCGTCATCGGTGAAAATGTCAAGATCTATCAGGGCGTGACCTTGGGAGGTCTGTCCACCCGGGGCGGTCAGAACCTGCGGGGCAAGCGCCGCCATCCTACCATAGAGGACAATGTGACCATCTATGCCAATGCCTCCATCCTGGGCGGCGAGACGGTGATCGGTCAGGGCTGTGTCATCGGCGCCAATGCCTTCATTACCAAGTCGGTGCCTGCCTGCACCACCGTCAGCATGAAGATGCAGGAGCTGCAAATGCGTCCCCATGGCAACTGCCAGAGCTGCGAGACCTGTAAAGAAAATTTCTGAATAATCGTCTAAAAAAGAGGCTGCATAGCAGCCTCTTTTTGTATATCAATCTTCAAATGTAAGGATATCCTTGAACCGGTCCTTGAAGATAGCGTAGACGGCGCTGAGGGTCGCATCGTCTTCAACAGTCAGATAGTTCTCGTTCTCCTCGTCCACAGGCTCGATCTCCAGGATCACTACCTCGTTGCTGTCCTCTTCCACAGGCAGCAGCGCCAGATATTCCTTGCCCTTGTACTCGATGCAGTCCATGTACTCGAAGCTGGATTCTTCACCGTTTTCGTCCACAAAGGTGATGATGGAGGAATCCTCTTCCTGCAACAGATCCTTCTCATCCATTAGCCTCTTGCCTCCTTGACGATCTGTACGGATTTTTTGCACAGCTCGGTGATCTCTTCCCATTTGCCGCCCTCGATCAGATCAGCAGTAACCATGTAGCTGCCGCCACAGGCGCAGATAACGGGGCTTGCAGCATAGGTCGCCAGGTTCTTAAGACCGATGCCGCCGGTGGGCATAACTTTGAACATGGGGAAGGGAGCAGACATGGACTTGATTTTATCCAGACCGCCGGACTGCTCAGCAGGGAAGAACTTCAGCACCTCAAGACCCAGCTTATAAGCAGCGTGGTAGTCAGTAGGGGTGGTGCAGCCGGGGAAAATGGTGATGCCCTTTTTCTGGCAGTACTTAACGATCTCGATATCCAGACCGGGGGTGACGATAAAGGTAGCGCCGGCTTCCATAGCCTGGTCTACCTGCTCGGTGGTCAGCACAGTGCCTGCACCTACCAGCATCTCGGGATGGCTCTGCACCATGATGCGAATGGCATCGGCAGCGCCGGCAGCCCGGAAGGTGACCTCAGCAACAGGCACGCCGCCTGCGCACAGAGCGTCAGCCAGGGGAGCAGCGTCCCGGGTGGGGTTGTTGAGCTTAATGACCGGCACAACGCCGATTTCGCCGATTTTCTTCTGTAATTCGTTCATGATAACTCCTTTTTGGCTGAAAAGTCAGCCATTTATTCCTGTTATAATTTCTGGGTCTTGCTAACTTTAATTATAGTAACACAAAGCCTGTCTGTCAATCTGCAAAAAAGTAATGAATTTCAAATTCCAGCTTATCGCTCCGATGGAGCGATAAACAGTGGACAGTTGATAGTGGATAGTTGACAGTTAAGGTGTCGCCTTCGGCGACTATTTGAATCATTTTCCGTAGGAAAATACCTCAATTGTCAACTGTCAACTGTTAACTGTCAACT
>JAZOSG010000063.1:0-2064 GCA_045657005.1 Faecousia sp. | reverse complement strand
AATGCTGCAGCACGCCCCTAAACTATGCAAATGTCTACATCCTGCGGATGTAGGGGCGGATATTATCCGCCCGCGGGCGACTAATAGTCGCCCCTACAGATTCTAACGATAGATTTTTGAATTTTGCAACACACCCTTTTTGATCACTGCTGCATAAGCTTTTCCAGATATTCTTCCAAGCACAGTCCGGAATCGTAGATCTCCTTTGCAAATGCCTGTCCCACATAGCGGAAATGCCAAGGCTCGTAAATGATTCCCGTAATATCGATCTTATCGTCCGGGTAGCGCAGAATAAAGCCGTATTTCCAGCTATTTTCCGCCAGCCAATCGTAGACCTTCTGGGAACCTTTGATATCTGCAGCCAGTCCGGTCTGGTGCTCACTGGTGCCGGGAACCGCCACAGAGCGTCCGATGTACGCGTCCGCTTCTTCCAGAGTCATCCCCTGCCCCATATACTTGACACGGCGGGTCTCCCACATAGATTGCTGGGTCGCCTTGCTGCGGTAGGTGGAGTTAAGGGTAAGGGTGACACCATCAGCCTTGGCTGCATCCATCATTTCAAGCATCGCATCGTAGCAGGAAGCATCCAGTTTGAATTTCCCGATCTCTACCAGATTCATTTCATAATCATCCGGCACTGGATTCCAGCGGTTGCACAGAAGCACATATTCACCGGTGGCAGTAAAATACCGCTTGATCCCATTGATCTCCACAAAGCCGGTGGCGTATGTGCCGTCTCCATAGAGGTAATATCTGCCGGTCTCGTCGGTGACCCAGCCGGTGTGGGCAATCCCATTGTCATTAAAATAGAATTTTCCTTCCGGGACATCCAGCCAGCCGGTGTGCATCACGCCGTCCACAAGATAGGTCAGACCATCAGCAGTATCTTGCCAGTTGCTGTTCAGGATACCCTCTTCGTCCAGGTAATAGCGAAGTCCTTCGTATTCTATCCATCCGGTAAGCGGATGACCCTCCCCGTCCAGAAGGTAGGTTCCCTCCGGCTGCTCCAGCCAGCCAGTATGCATCTCGCCATCAGCAAAATACCAACGCTCACCCTCTTCCTCCAACCATCCGCTATAGGGATTACCGTTCTCGGTCAGGTAGTAGCGCTTTCCATCCAACTCAAGCCAGCCAGTACGCATAGTTCCGTTATCGTTAAAATAATACCGCTGTCCGTTAATGCTCTGCCAGCCGGTCGCCATACTTCCCTCTTGAGAAAAGTAATACATTTCCTCTTCCACACTTTGCCAACCGGTCAGAGGCTTTCCGTAATAGTCCCGGTACTGCACCGCGCCGGTGTCTGCGGTGTACCAGCCGCCCCGGTCAAACAGTGGCACTTGGAAAACAAAGTATTCCAGCAAGAAGGCTGCCGCCAGCATTACCAGAAGCGCAGCGCATATCCAAAGAATGATTTTTGCAGGCTTTGACATTTCTATCTCTCCAATACATCCAGAAGTTCTCTGCGAAGGGTCAGGATCTGTCCCACATGGTAATTTGTCACCACATCCCGTTCCAGAACAGAATCCAAGGGGCGGCTATCACGGATCTGGGCACCGCACGCCTGCAGACGACGGCGGTTTTCATCGCTGAGCCGGCCGGGTCTTCCCATGCGGCACAGCACCTCCATCTGGGCGATCAGCTGCCGCGCTTTTCCCTCACAGATGCGGAATATTTCCAGTTCCCGGCTTTGCCGGCGCAGGCGCAGGATCAATTTTTGATTTTTGAATATCTTCAACTGCTGTCGCAGGTCGTCGATTTTTGCCGCCATCGCCTCCGCATCCGGCAGCACCTCGTCTCCGTCAAACATTTCCTCCAAAAAGGCGATCAGCTCTGTGTCCAGGCTCTGGGCTGTTTGGCGGATCCTGTGGCTGTTGTCATAGGGAAAGACCAGCATGTTGATCAGCATACCGACTCCCAGACCAATGGCGCTGTCCCATATGCGTCCTATGGAATAGCCGACAGGGTCGATGTCCGAAGAGATACAGAGCATCACCACGATGAAGCATGGCAGACTTGGCGAAAACTGGATATGGAACATATTGTACAGGGCGATAACCAGAACCA
>JAZOSG010000062.1:0-2266 GCA_045657005.1 Faecousia sp. | reverse complement strand
TCCTGAATCAGTTCTACCTTGTAAGGCTCGTTCATAGACTCCATATAGGCGATGGCTTCCGCCCGGGGTTTTTCGGTGCGCTCCAGGCGGATACGCTCTTTGATAATCTTCTTCATCTCAGCCTCGATTTGGGCTAAATGGTCAGGAGTGAAGGAGAAGGGGGCATCAAAGTCGTAGTACCAGCCTTCGTCGATGGCAGGGCCGATGGCCAGTTGTACCTCAGGCCACAGCCGCTTTACAGCTTGCGCCATTACATGGGAGCTGGTGTGCCAGAAGGTTTTGCGGTATTCGGGGTTTTCAAAGGTGTACAGATTTTCTTCGCTCATTTTGTTTCCTCCTTTAGTATGGGAGAAGGTATAAAAAATACCCACCCCCCGATCAAAATCAGGGGTGGGATACAAATGTATTCCACGGTTCCACCCTGGTTACGGTCGTAGGACCGTCACTCATTGGCACGATAACGGGTGCGCCCGACCGGCTATTTCCAACCGGTGGCTCGGAAGTGGTATCGTTACGGGGAGCATACAAGACCCTTGCACCAAGGTGGATCTCTCTCTGGGAAGCTCTGCCGGAACACATGTCTTCGTCACAGCTTTTAACATAGAAAATATAACACATTTCTCATTCCTTGTCAATCCCGGGGGGGTAAAAAGGGGAGGAGGTGGGGGCAGCAGCGAAAAAGTTAACCTGATTTTTTGATTCAGGGGAGGAAAATTTGCAAAAATAGCAAAAAAACGGTTTCCATAACCTGATAAGTGGTTAACTAGACACAGGGTTACATATTTCTCCAAATATGTCAAAAAATGTAACCTTTTCTACCATATATTGTGGTATATTTCACTAAAAAACACGAGAAATTGACATAAAGTTAACATAATATTTTGAATTAAATTTTGAAAAAAGTTGTCGATTTTGAGCTTTTTTAAGGAAAGACTTGACTTTTTCAGAAAATTTGTTATAATGACTTTGCAATCCGGAAAAGGATTGTATTTCTTTGTAACTATTTGATATCAACTATATATGGTATCCATTCTAATTTTGTGTGAAAGGAGGTCCCTGCAATGGATTTTTTAACACCCTTTGTGATTCGCAGAAAGCATAGTGCAGTGAAAGCGCTGGCATTGCTTTTGGCGATGGTGTGCCTTGTAGGCTCCCTTTCCCAGACTGCTCAGGCAGAGAACACTTTCGTGATTACCGACGGCGATGCCGTTAAGGTACATACCACCTACGCTTCCGATCCTGCCAAAGTGCTGCAGGAAGCCGGTGTGGCTCTGTCTGCCGAAGATATCTATACAACCGAGTCTGTTGACGGCGTTTCCGAAATCAAGGTACAGCGCCTCCAGTCTATTACGGTTCATTATGGCGATCAGGTGATTTCCGCAACCAGCTATGGAGAAACTCTGTCGGCCCTGTTCGTACGTCTGGGAATTGTAATTGATGATTCTGTGGTAGTTTCTCTCCCTCTGGACAGAGAGACCAGCCACGGTATGGTTGTCCGTGTTGACCGCATTGGCCAGGCAACAGAGAGCTATACCACCGAAGTCCCCTTTGAAACCCACTACTGCCAGGATCCCACCTTGCCTCTGGGTGAGGAGAAGATTCTCGTTGCCGGTAAGAACGGTCAGATGCTTTGTACTGCCAACGTTTCCTATGTGAACGGACAGGAGACCGGCCGTAATGTATATCAGCAGACCGTGACCGTAGAGCCGGTTAGCCAGCTGGTTGCCGTAGGCACCGGCGAGCAGGTGGGTCAGGTTTCCGATCAGCCTTTGATTGGCGATGGCTTTATTGTGCTGCCCTCCGGCGAGGTGCTGACCTATATCCGCAAGGATAACTTTGTGGCAACTGCCTATACCAAGTATGATGCCGGCTGTGATGAAACCACTGCCAACGGCGCAAAGGTCAAGTGGGGCGTGGTGGCTGTTGACCCCTCTGTGATTCCCTATGGTACCCGTATGTTTATTGTGTCCAATGATGGCGCATACATCTATGGCCTGAGTACCGCAGAGGATTGCGGCGGCGCTATTCAGAACAAGCGGCTGGACCTGTATATGCCCACCTTGGAGGAGGCTTATAAGTTTGGTGTCCGCAACTGCACAGTTTACTTCCTCGGCGGCGCCAACTGGAAAGGAAACTGTTTCTTTATCGTTGCTCTTCCGTCTTTTTTCTTCTATGATAGCAGGAGAAAGGCTGTCTTTTTTTATGATTGACGTATGTGATATTCAAATAATGAAGCCTCTGCTTGCAGAACACGGCTTTCACTTTT
>JAZOSG010000061.1:0-4588 GCA_045657005.1 Faecousia sp. | reverse complement strand
ATTACTTTATGTTTGGCAAGGTTACAGCCCTTGATGAAAAGGCTAACATCTTAAACGGACCGGACGAAACGCATATTTGTGGCTTAATTGAAGGTGCTGACGGTGCTATTGGTACTTCATACAATATGTGTCCTGCACTTGCAGTTAGCATTTACAACGCATTTAACGCAGGCGATTTTGCAAAAGCAGTCGAAGAGATCTGCAATATTTTCCATGCGCTCCCATGGCTGAAACCCTTTGATACACTGGACATAAAAGCGGAGCGAAACAGAGTAGAGAACCTTTTCACAAATAAAAACGCAGAAATGCTTATATCCTACTTCCGGCGCAGAGCAGCAGTAGGCACTATGGATGAAGGACAAGTTCTGATGTATTTGCTGCCACCTGAATACGATAAGGCTTTCTTTGAACAGGCAGAGAGTGTAAAAACCGAAGTGCGCAGAACCTTGCATTTCTATGATCGCATTGGCGCAGATATCCGGAAAGCTTTTACCCAGTTAGTGTGCTTTGCACAGTGCGCAGATGAAGCGGAGCGGCTGGACGAAGCACATCTGCTGCCCATAGCATTGGAAGTCTTTGGGGGACTTCCGCTGCCGGTCACTACCGAATATGTTCCCTACAAAAAGAATGCCAAGAGTAAATCTGAGGTTGTGGCAAGGCGGTTGTTCTTTGACAGTTACTACAGTTTTATTATCACGGATTTCTTTGAGGGTCTCCACTACGGTCATTACCCAAGGCAGTGCGAGATCTGTGAAACCTATTTCCTTATGACCTCTGCAAGGCGGCAGCGATACTGCAGCGGCATGTCCCCCTATACCTTCCGAGGCAAGAAAATCTCCTGCAAACAGTATGCCGCCAGCATCAATCGCAAGGAACTGGCTGCGGCTGACCCGGTGGTAGATATCTATAACCGCCGGTGTGGTGCGATACGGTCTGAAAAGAGTAGGCATTCTATTACGGAAGATTTGGCGGCCAAACTTAAGGAACTGGCGCTGGAACATAAACTGCACGCCCAGGAAGATCCCGTGTATGCGGCCAACCAATATCCGAAGGACATGACACGGGATGCGCTGTACGCGGAAGCTTCCAAACATCTAACTTAACCCAATACGAAGGAGGTGGAGTCAATGAACGATTGGGAAAAAGATCTTAAGATATATTGGTTGGAGCAGGCTCCACCGAAGTATGAAAACTATCAGGAGTATTTTGAACGGTACTTTGCGGAAAACGATGAAACATATTTGGCATGGTTCTTACATTACTACGAAAAAGAACTGAACACCAAGGCAAGAGGCTTCGTCAACGAATATGCTATGTACGGCCATTTCGTTGATCTGAAACAGGCCTATGTGATGGGTATGATGAAGGCTCTCCGGCGCTATGACATCTCCCGTGGTGTGCCGTTTCTGGTATACAAGGAACTTCCGGCAATGAACGAAGTACATGCCTACATCCGCACCATGCGCACCGGATACACGGTGCAGAGCAATTATGCCGACGAAAACCTGCGTAAAGTGATGTGGAAATTCGCAGAACATGAATATCGCTGTGACGAAGACACTATCGCTGCCATCGCTGAAGAAACCAAAATCGCCCCAAAGAATGTGGAAGAAATCCTGATGGGCGGTCTGCTGAATATGAGCATGACAGACTTCTATCGACACTATGGAGATGAAGACAGTGAAGAGAGCATGGAGGAAGTTGCCGCCGATGGTACATCCCAAACGGAAGAACTGTATCTGCGCATGGAACGGGCAGAGAAAGTTATGTCAACCTTCGAGTCGCTAAATTACCGGGAACGGGCAATCGTTGCAGATCACCTTGGATTCTGCCGTGATTGCTACGCGACCCACTACTATGACCATGAAGATCTTGATGCAGATGGTAAACCGAAACGCAAAGCAAGGCGGACGGTACCGTTCATTGAACTGGCAGTGGAGCACGGCCTAGCCTCCCCGGATACCGCAGACAAAACCTACCGTCGAGCATTGGAAAAGATGCGCAAGCTGATCAGTAAATAGCGTATAAACAAAAAAGAGGTTTCGCACCAAAATGTATGCGAAACCTCTTTTTCGAGCTATCTTTAACGAATTTGTTGATATCTATGCCACCGTCAATTACACGGTACCCTGTCATTTACTCACCGACCATTGGCCTTGCAAATCAAAAGCATGATTCATCGGGCCAGAACCTTCACCCAAATCAAGCATTGCGGCCAAAGCACCGGAGATATAGTCCTTTGCTCTCTGAATAGATTCAGTAAGGGTAAATCCTTTGGCAAGGTTCGATGCGATGGCACTGGAAAGTGTGCAACCTGTTCCATGGGTGTTGGGATTATCGATGCGCTTGCCTTCAAACCAGCGGAGTTCACCATCTGCATAAAGCAGATCATTTGCATCGTTGATACTGTGACCGCCTTTGAGCAGAACTGCACAATGATAGCTGTCTCCAATTTGCTTTGCTGCAGCAATCATATCCTCTTTGTTCTGGATGCTCATGCCGGATAGAACCTGCGCCTCTGGAATGTTTGGGGTTACAAGAGTTGAAATAGGCAGCAGCTCTTTGATAAGCGTTTGCACAGCATTCTGCTTCATCAAAGAAGAACCGGCAGATGCGACCATGACAGGATCAATGACCACATTTTTTGCATTATAGTATTTTAGTCTGTCTGCAATCACGCAGATTAGTTCGCAGGAGGAGACCATACCGATTTTGACTGCATCAGGGTAAATATCCTCGAACACCGCATCAATTTGCTGTTTCAAAAAGTCCGGTGTAGATTCTTGAATCGCTCTCACACCGGTTGTGTTCTGCGCAGTGAGTGCGGTGATTGCACTCATGGCATAAACACCATTCATAGTCATAGTTTTTAAGTCCGCCTGAATACCGGCGCCTCCACTGCAGTCGCTTCCTGCAATGGTCAAAGCTGTTTTCATTTGCAACTCCTTTCCCTCGTGACAAACCGCCAAAAGTTTGTCCGGCCAAAATAGTCTGAGAGAAACACATCGACAAGACTCATAAGCTCCTGCTGTCTGCTCTCATGGGAATCGTACACACCCACTACCATAAAGCCATCCTTCCTTGCTGTGAAAGCTGCGTGATAAGCATCTTCAACCACAGCGGTATTGCTGCGATCGGTTTGCAGGTGTTCCATTGCTTTGCGGAATATATCCGGCCTGTCTTTCCCACTTCCCACTTCGGTACAGGTAAATATCTCAGAGAAGAAGTGCCGCATCTTGCAGCGCTGCAATGCTGCTTCCACCTGATAGCGATCCGTTGCGGTCGCGATACACATCTTGATATTCCTGCGGTGCAGCTCCTCTAGGAAAGCAATCACGCCATGCTTTGGCTCTACTGTGTGAAAATAGAAGCCTTCCACGGTACGGTTCACACCATCCATGATTTCCTCAACAGAAAGAGGGATCTGATACTTTTCACGAATATACTCTGCAGATTGAAGCAGACTCATTGGCTTTAAGACCTTTTGCAGATCGGCTTCCGGTTCCCTTCCGATAGAACGCAAGTATACTTCACCTGCGGTATCCCATATGAACATGGAGTCAAATAGGGTTCCATCAAAATCAAAAATGAGGCCCTTTAGCATAGTCCGAGTTCCTTCGCTCTTGCTTTCAGTTCCTCAGCTGCTGTCTTGGGATCTTCCGCTTTCATAATGGCAGATACCACACAGATGCCGGCAATCGGAATGCCTGCAAGGATATCAATGTTATCCTTGTTCAGGCCACCAATGGCATTGGCAGGGATCGGCACTGCATTGCAAATATCACGAAGTGTATCGACAGAAGTCAGAACGGTCTTCACTTTTGTGGTAGTTGGATAGATTGCCCCAACACCCAGATAATCCGCGCCTTGCTCATAAGCCTCAGTTGCCCAAGGAACAGTCTTTGCCGTTGCACCTACGATCTTGTCATCACCCATCAGCTTCCGTGCAGTGGCAACCGGCATATCTTCAGCGCCTACATGAACACCCTCTGCATCGATTGCAAGCGCCACATCTATCCGGTCGTCGATAATCAGTGGAACATTGTAGCGTTTTGCAATAGCGTGTACCTTCTCAGCAAGCTTAATATACTCTCTTGTTGACTTATTCTTCTCTCTAAGCTGAAGAAGAGTTGCGCCGCCCTTGAGCGCTTGCTCCATGCGGAAAAGAAATTCTTCCTCGGTGTAGTTGGTACTATCTGTAATAAAATATAAACTGGGATCAAATTTTTTCATTTTCTTCTCCTCATACATACACATAATCGTTCAGAACCGGCTGCAAGCCTTCGCCAGACATATCCTTGTACATAGTTTCAAAGCTGCGGTTGTCGTCGATCTCGAACTGCTCGTCACCCTTAACGGCATCATCTTCCTTGCCGGTGTACTTGCTTTCATGGTCTCCGATGCCGGTAGAGACACCTGCAGAAACTTTGGTAGCGGCAATTTTCACGATACCGTTTCTGAACTCTGCACTTTCACGGGAAGATACCGTAATTCCCACAAAGGGCAGGAAGATGCGGTAGGCGCAGAGGATCTGACACAGCTGCTTTTCACCCACATCCAAAGGATTGATCTTATCGTTGTTGATGAT
>JAZOSG010000060.1:0-3656 GCA_045657005.1 Faecousia sp. | reverse complement strand
ATCACGGTACAGAAACAGGACTGCATCGGCGTCCTGCTCGATGGAACCGGATTCACGCAGGTCAGACAGCATAGGCCGCTTGTCTGTACGGCTTTCCGGTCCACGGGACAGCTGGCTCAGACAAATGACCGGAACATTCAGTTCCTTAGCCATGATCTTCAGGCTTCGGGAGATCTCACTGACCACATTGACACGGCTGTCGCCGCCCTTACCGTAGCCCGATCCGTTCATCAGCTGCAGGTAGTCGATGATCACAAGACCAAGGTTCTCCACCCGGCGGCATTTGGCGTTCATTTCCGCCACGGTGATGGCAGGATTGTCATCCACACGGATATCCGTCTGGCTCAAGGCAGCAGATGCCATGCAGAGCTTGACCCACTCTTCTTCTGTGAGCTTGCCGGTTGCCATTTTCTGGCTGTCCACAAAGCTCTCGATCGCCAAAAGACGCATAGCAAGCTGTTCCCGGGACATTTCCAGGGAGAACATAGCCACCGTCTGCTTATACTTCTTTGCTACATTCAGGCAAACATTCAGAGCAAATGCCGTCTTACCCATAGCAGGACGGGCAGCCAGCAGCACAAGGTCAGACTTATTCAGACCATTGATCTTCACATCCAAATCGCGCATACCTGTGGAAAGACCGGGGATCGATGCGTCAGATTTGCTCAATTCATCCAGATGGTCAAACACCTTATGAAGCGTTGTTCCGATATGCTCCAGTGAATCTCCGCGCTCACCCTTGCGCAGGGCGAAGATTTTCTTCTCCGCCAGTTCCAAAATCTCTGCCGGTGTTCCCACCTCAGTATGGACGGTTTCGGAAATATCCGATGCCGCATCCGCCAGTCCCCGGAGCATAGCCTTGTCCCGGACGATATTGGCGTAACGCACAGCATTGGCAGCTGTGGGAGTGATCTCCATCAGCTGCAGGATGTAGCTTCTGGAATCGTCCCGGTGATAGCCCAGCTCCTTCATCTTATCCAGAACTGTTACCGGGTCGATTGTCTGGGAGAAGTTGAACATGGTATAGATAGTGGTGTAGATCTCCCTGTTCTGCTGAAGATAAAAGTCCTCCGCACGCAGGATACCGATCACATCGGTCAAGCAGCGGCTATCGATCAGGATCGACCCCAATACCGCCTGCTCCGCTTCCAGAGAGTGGGGCATTTGTTTTGCCATCAGTTCTTCATCCATGCTGATTCTCCTTTCCTAAAATAATCTTAAAAAGAATATCACGCCTCTTCGATCTTAACCGTCAAGGGTGCGTTGATCTCATATCCCAGCTTGCACTGCACCGTATAGGTGCCGACGCTCTTGATGGGATCACTGATTACGATCTTGCGCTTATCCAGAGCGATGCCGGACTTTGCCTTCAGAGCATCGGCGATCTCCTGGTTTGTAACAGAGCCGAACAGCCGGCCTGCACCACCGCCCTTGGCGGTGACTACCAAGGTCATTTCACGCAGCTGCCGGGAGATCTCCAGCGCCTCTGCGCGCTCCTTTGCTGCCTTTTCAGCGGCAGCCTTATCATTCATTTTCTTGGTATTCATTGCATCAGCAGTTGCTTCCACTGCAAGCTTACGGGGCAGCAGATAATTTCTGGCATATCCATCGGAAATTTCCAGCATCTGTCCCTTTTTGCCCTTGCCTTTTACATCCTGCAATAAAATTACTTTCATATTCCTGTCTCCTTATCCTTTCGATTCATAGTACTGGTCGATCGATATTACAAGCTGATCCAAAACCTCCTTGACGGTAGCACCTTGGATCTGCGCTCCGGCTGTTGCCGCGTTGCCGCCGCCACCCAACGGCTCCAGAATCATCTGTACGTTGGCATCGCCCATGGAACGGGCAGAGATCGTTACTGTATCCTTGTCCGGGAACAGGACAAAGGATGTGGATATGCCGGAAATATTCAAAAGCTCATCCGCAGCCTGAGCTGCCAGGGTACGGGAGGTCGCACCGTTGAGCGCGGCGATCGCCACCTCATGCCGGTACATCCTCGCAGCTTCGATGATCTTGTGCTTTGCCACTGTGCCCTGAAAATCGTTCTGCAGCAGCTTTTTGACCTCCACCGTATCTACACCCAGCTGACGCAGATAGGCAGCTGCCTCGAAGGTACGCTCGCCGGTTCGGACATTGAAATTCTTGGTATCCAGGAAAATACCTGCCATCAGGGATTTTGCCTCGATGGGCAAAACATCCTTTTGCTCTACCGCATATTCCAAAAGCTCCGTTGCCAGCTCCGCGGCAGAGGATGCATGGGGTTCATGGAAATTTACCACCACAGGCTTGATATAATCGGCAGCACGGAGGTGGTGATCCACCACACAGACCCGGGGAACTGCCTCAAGCAGCGGACGGAATTCTACCTGATCCGGGCGGTTGGTATCCACTACTACCAGGGTGCTGCGGTTATCGCACTGCAAAAGCGCATCTTCACCGGAAATAAAAGCATTACGGTACTCCGGCTCTCTCCGGATCTCCTCCAACAATTTTTTGGAAGCGTTCTTTTCCAAATCGATCACTATGTGGAAGGGCTTATTTTTCTTACGGCACAAGCAAGCAATGCCCATCGCCGCACCCACAGCGTCCAGATCCGCGTTCCTGTGTCCCATAATGAAAACCTGGCTGCTCTGACCTATCAGTTCCATCATGGAGTTAGCTGTCACACGGGAACGCACCTTGCTGCGGTGATCCGATTCCTTGGCGCGTCCGCCATAAAAATTAAAGTTCAGTCTGTCCTTGACCACTGCCTGGTCACCGCCACGGCTAAGTGCCATTTCAATGGATAAGGATGCAAACTCATATCCCTCTTCAAAGGTTGCGCCATCAACGCCAAGACCAAAGGAAATGGAGGCCGCCAAACCGGAGGGTCCGGTTATGTCATGGATGTCCTCCAAGATGGAGAATTTGGATTCCATCGCCTGCTTCAGATCACGCTTTTCAAACACCAACAGAAAACGGTTCTTTTCCAACCTGCGAAGCAGTCCATGATAGCCCTGCGCCCACTTCATAATGGTGTTGTTGATGCGGGCGTTCAGCCCGGAAATCGCCGCCTCAGTCATATTCCGGGTCAACTCATCGTAATTATCCACAAGGATGATGGACACCACCGGGCGAGAACGGATATACTCATCCCGAACCTGATACAATTCCGTCATATCCGACAAGTAAAGAATACCAAGCTGGGTACCCACAGAATCCTGGGCTCGGACCATGGTACCGTATACCCGATAACGACGACCCTCCAAGGTCATATCATAGGCGTATTCTGTATTGCCGGAAGTCAGCCACTGGATATCGAATCCCGGTAGAATATCTGTCACTTCCCGCTCCACGACTTCATGGATGAAGTTGCTGTTTTCGTCGTAATAGCTGCCATTATAGGCAATCAGGTTACCATATGCATCGTAGTAGTTGCCGTACGCATCGTAATACGCGTACTGTTCGGGCAGCTTGTGATGTTCTTCCACGGGATAGACCTTGCCGCCTACACCCTGCAGGGCTACATCGTTTTCATAGTCGTATGCCCAGTTGTTTTCATAGGCTTCCAGTCGCTGACGATCCAGCTCGGTACCCACATACTTCTGCTCCCAATTGTAGGAGGTGGCAATGGTCACCTCACCATCGTAGTTGCCAAAGATCTGTTCTTCCCC
>JAZOSG010000059.1:0-2555 GCA_045657005.1 Faecousia sp. | reverse complement strand
CACCATTTCAAAGGACAAGCCATAACCCTGATAAGCTTTGTCAATTACGACTCTGGCAATTTCTTTGCCATCCTTACATGACCAGCAATCAAAATCATCCAGCTCGTTTTCGGGCACAACAGAAATTGCACCGATTACTTTACTGTCATCGGTCATTACATACAGATTCTTTGTTTCTAAATCATGCTCGATTTCTGCAATGGAAGGATAGCTGTCGTTCCACACACAGAATGCACTGCTTTTGGCGCTTTGGTAAAGGGACAGAACATGTTCCGCATCGTCCTGTTGCGCTATTCTGAAGTTCTGGCTTGGTGCATTTGCCTTTTCCCTACTCAAACAAACAACGCTTTCTACATGGCTGCACCGGGGAAACAGATCGGCAGCTTGTGCGGATTGGAGCACATAGCCACGCTGCTTCAAAAGGGCCACATCCCGGGCAAGGGTCGCCGGGTCGCAGGAAACATATACGATGCGCCGGGGGGACATTCTGTGAAGCGCCTCGATGGTATCGGCGTTCAGACCCTTCCGGGGCGGATCGACTACCACCACATCCGCCCGGATCCCCTGTTCCTCCAGGGCAAGGGCGGCTTTGCCTGCGTCGCCGCAGAAAAATTCCGCGTTTTCAATGCCGTTGCGCAGGGCATTTTCCCGGGCATCAATGACTGCCTGCTCCACCACCTCCACGCCGATGACCTTACCTGCTGCCTGCGCCATACATAAGGTGATAGTTCCCACACCGCAGTAAAGATCCAGAACCAGGTCGTTTTTGGTGATGCCTGTCTGGGAGATGGCGGCATGGTAGAGCCGCTGCGCCTGATGGTGGTTCACCTGGTAAAAGGACCGGGGGGACAGCCGGAAGGTAAGACCGCAGAGGGTGTCTTCAATATAGCCGGGGCCGTAAAGGGTGATAAATTCGTCGCCGAGCACGGTATTGCCCTGCTTGGTATTTACCGAAAGCACGAGACTGGTAAAGCCGGGAACGGCCTTCAGCTTTTCAATAAGCACCTCCGGATGGGGCAACTTTCTGCCGTTGACTGCCAGACAGACCAGCACCTGCCCGGATACAGATCCCCGGCGGACATAAATATGCCGCAAAAGCCCTTTGTGGGTCTGTTCATCATAGGCAGTGATGCGGTAGTGGTTTACATAATCTATAACAAGCTTTTTAACCTGATCCGCTTCCTCTGGCAGGATCAGACAGCGCTGGTTTTCCACCACCTGATGGGTGCCGGCACGGAAAAAGCCTGCAAATGCCTTGCCTTTTTCTTGGGAGACCGGATATTGCGCCTTGTTGCGGTAGCCGTAGCAGGTGGGCGCATCCAGAATGGGGATCTGTTCCAGATCTTCACCGCCCAGACGGTTCAGCGCCTGGCGCACCCGTTCGGACTTCAGTCGGGTCTCCTCGGCATAGTCCATATGCCAGAAATCACAGCCGCCGCACTGTTTTGCCACGGGACATTCCCGGTTCACCCGGTGGGGGGAGCGCTCCAATATCTCCACCAGCTTGCCGGCCGCCCAGGTCTTCTGGGCTTTGACGATCCGCACCCGGCACTGCTCTCCCACGATGGCATTGGGGATGAATACGGCGCAGCCTTCAATTTTGGCGATGCCCTGACCCTCGGCGGTGTAGTCGCAGATCAACGCATCATAAATTTGATTTTTTACCAGCATCGGCTTCCTCCAAAATGTATTCCATACCTACCTTCTGGGGCTTCAAGCCGCAGCTTTCGTAGAATTTCATAGCGCTTTCGTTGCAGCTCCACACATTCAGCGTTACATTGTAGCAGCTGCGCTGCCTGGCGTAGCGGCAGGCATTTTCGTAAAGGGCTTTGCCGATGTGCTTACCACGGCAGCCTTCATCCACGCACAGATCGTCGATGTACAGTTCCGTGTGGTCGGCAATCACCGGATCGTGGCGGTGCTCCTTAACAAAGCAGAAGCAGTAGCCCAGCACTTTGTCCTCCTCCACGGCGACAAAAATCGGGGTTCCGGGCTTGTTCAGCATAGCGATGACCTGGGAGGCACCGTATTTTTGGGCGCCTTTGCGAAAAATATCGGGTCTGCCCTGATGGTGCACCTGCCCCACCTGCCGTAAAAGCGCCAGGATCCCGGGGATATCCTTGATCTCAGCAAAGCGAATTTCCATAGCGACCTCCCATGTGCTTTTTGATTATCATAGCACACTTTCCAAAGGAGGTAAAGAAAAAACAAATTCCAGTTTAACGAGCTGTTCAAGTTTGCACTCTTACCGCACCGAAACCTTTTGACGCACTATCGAAAGGACGCCCGGTGGGGTACATAGGGGAGGGCGCTTCGCAAGCGGGAGTTGCGGCTCAGCCCTCCCCTATGCCGCCTTCTTTGGGTACTTTCTTGGCGGCGCAAGAAAGTACCGCCGCCGGCAGGCACCGCACTTACGCTAGGAGAAGGTCTGGTACTCTGGTGCTTACTGTCAGCGTTCTGCCCGCATTCCTCATCCGTCAAAAATCAGAGATTTTTGACACCTTCCCCCCGGGGGAAGGCATTAGGGGGTGCAGCCAGTAATTTGAAACAGCTCG
>JAZOSG010000058.1:0-2346 GCA_045657005.1 Faecousia sp. | reverse complement strand
TTTGCGGCCGAAATTTTGGGAGAAATTCGGGAATTTTATGTCCGGATACCCCATTGGGATACGGCATTGCATACGATAAACGGTTTTCTCTTTGCGGCGATCGGCTTCTGTATTGTGAACCTGCTCAACGAGAATAAAAAGGTATCCATGTCTCTGTCGCCGTTTTACATGGCAGTGGCAGCGTTCTGCTTTTCTATGACCATCGGTGTTCTGTGGGAATTTTTTGAGTGGGGGATGGATAGCTGGTTCGACCTTGATATGCAGAAGGACGCAATTCTGACATCTATCAGCTCTGTGTCTATCCACCCGGATGGCAGGAATGATGCGGTAACGCTGCAGGATATCCAAAATGTGATCCTTATCCTTGGAGACGGAACGCAGAAGCAGCTGAATCTGGGAGGGTATCTGGATATCGGATTGCAGGATACCATGAAGGATCTGCTTGTCAACCTGATTGGTGCGGTGGTGTTTTCTGTCTTTGGCTACTTCTATGTTAAAACAAAGGGGAAGGGAAGGGTTGCAAAACACTTTATCCCGACAGTGTTGTCCGATGAACAGCCTGTACTCTCAAAAGAATAGACGCTTAGGTATAGCAAATTCGTTAAGTTGGTGAGTGTATGACAAATCTATTGCTGCGTCTTTTTATCAAGGACCATGAAAATGCCGATGCCCTGGCGGTACACGCTGCTGTGGGCAAGCTTGCAGGTGTGACAGGCGTTGTATGTAACTGTTTGCTGTTCTCCTTTAAGCTGGCAGTGGGTTTGATTTCCGGAGCGGTGTCTGTGGTTGCAGATGCGCTGAACAATCTGTCCGATGCGGCATCTTCTGTGGTGACATTACTGGGGTTTCGTCTGGCACAGCGGCCAGCTGACCGGGATCACCCCTACGGGCACGCCCGGTATGAATATCTTTCCGGGCTGATCGTTGCGGCACTGATCCTCCTGATCGGTGCAGAGCTGACCGAAAGCTCTGTTAGAAAGATTTTTTGCCCAACACCTGTAGATGCCTCCGCAGTTACTCTTGTAGTGCTGCTGTGCTCCATAGGGCTGAAGTTTTGGATGAGCGGCTTTTTTGCATCCCTTGGAAAAAAGATCCGATCCACCACTCTCAAGGCAGCATCTGTGGATAGCCGAAACGATGTAATCGCCTCGACTGCAGTTTTGGTGGGATGTTTGATAGAATGGCTGTTCCATGTCAGCGTTGACGGTTATGTAGGACTGGCGGTGGCACTGTTCATCTTGTATTCCGGCATCAGTGTTGCCCGGGAAACGATCTCACCGCTGCTGGGTGAGCGCGCGGACAAAAAGTTGGTTGATAATATCAGTTCTCTTGTTTTGTCCTATGAAAAGGTTCTTGGTGTCCACGATTTGCTGGTGCATGACTATGGTCCCGGTCAGTGCTTTGCCTCCGTCCATGTGGAGCTAAGTGCCCGAGAGGAGCCGTTGGTCTGCCATGATATTATTGATGCTATTGAATGTGATGTGCTGGAAAAGCTGAATGTACACCTTGTGATCCACTATGACCCGGTTCTGGATAATGATGAGGAGTGGGAACAGCTACGAGCGATCACCCAGGAAATTATCCGGGGTATCGATACACGATTGTCTATGCATGATTTTCGCATCGTTAGGGGCGCGGAGCAGCCAAAGCTTGTCTTTGACCTGGCTGTGCCTTACGGTATGACCACCGAACGCAAGGAACTGAAATGCCGCATTGATGCAGCCTTGAAAGCCCGGGAAAAAGCCTATACAACTGTCATCCGCTTTGACGATATGGCTTAAAACAGCATCATTGGGAATATTTTTGCATAGGATCAATTCAGAGAGACCAGAGAAAAGTTGAAGCTGCGTAAGAAATGATAAACACCCCTCTCTACGGAGAGGGGTGCTGTTATGTAGGCAATAAAGAGGGCAATACAAAACAATTATGCGCAATTCTGCTCCTTATTTAACAAATAGAGGTCCGTCGCCGTCTAGCCGGCGACGGCAACGCTCATCCGCGTTGCATTTGATTGTTCAAATTCCCCTATAGCATAAAAGAGACACACCGGATGGCGTGTCTCTTTTATGGCGGAGTGAGAGGGATTTGAACCCTCGCGCGCTGTTTAGACGCCTACTCCCTTAGCAGGGGAGCCCCTTCGGCCTCTTGGGTACTTCCGCAAGTCGAATATATAAAGGGTATGAGATTGTAAATTGGCGGAGAGAGTGGGATTCGAACCCACGGCTCTTGCGAGTCACCGGTTTTCAAGACCGGCTCCTTAAACCACTCGGACATCTCTCCAAATGGAAGCCAGCCCAAATGCGAGATTTATATTACCACAGATCTCCTCTCTTTGTCAACATGAAA
>JAZOSG010000057.1:0-10086 GCA_045657005.1 Faecousia sp. | reverse complement strand
AACACCGCTGCCGATACAAACCTCTGCGGAAAATTTATGAACTTTTCCACATTGGCAGGGTCGACCGTTCATAGCGTTTAGCTTTTCTATACTCATGAGTCTCACGCTCCTTAGAATACATTATACATTGGAAATGCGCTGCTGACAATCCTCAAAAAGTTTAAATATCGTCTTATAATCAAGGTATTCCTTGACAGGGGACATTAAATCGGAGTATAATACAGGCAGTACTACCAATTGCAGTAAAATAAGGAGATACACTATGATCGATATTGCAATTCTTAATAAACTCAATGCGCCAACGAAGGCTGAACGCCTTGCGAACCTGAAACAGGTGCTGAAAGAAACCACCTTCCCGCCCATGGTTCCCCAGTACATAAACAACCATATCCATACGACATATTCCTTCTCCCCCTATTCTCCCACGGCGGCTGTCTATGCTGCCCGGATGGAGGGACTGTGCACCGCCGGTATTATCGACCACGACTCTATTTCCGGTGCAGAGGAGTTCCTGGAGGCGGCTAAGCTTGTGGATATGCCTGTGACCATCGGCATGGAGGCCCGCGTTTCTATGGCAGGTACGCGCCTTGAGGGTCGCCGTACCAACAACCCCGATCAGGTGGGTGTCAGCTACATGACTATCCAGGGCGTGCCCCACGACAAGATTGGCACCCTGACCGAGTTCTTCCGTCCTTATCAGGCTGCACGCCATGCCCGTAACCGGAAGATGCTGGAGCGAATCAACGCGCTGCTGCCCGGAATCGATCTGGACTATGATAAAGATGTGCTGCCCCTGTCTATGGCACATGAAAACGGCGGTGTTACCGAGCGGCATCTGATGTACGCACTGGCGATCAAGCTGGTGCAGCAGGTCGGTAAGGGTGAGGCAATGGTCAAAAAGCTGGAAGCCATGGGCCTTAACCTGTCTGCAAAGCAGGAAGCCCAGATGTTGGACACCGCATATCCCTTCTATGAATATGACCTGCTGGGTATCCTCAAGAGCGCCTTTGTTCCCCAGATCTTTATCGATGCCACCGATGAGTGCCCGAAACTTGCTGACATGGTAAAGCTTTGTGCAGATGTGGATGCATTTTTGTGCTACGCATACCTGGGCGATGTGGGTGACAGCGTCACCGGTGACAAGAAGGCCCAGAAATTTGAGGACGACTACCTGGACGATGTATTCGAGTGCCTGAGGGAAGAGGGAGTCAAGTCCGTTACCTACATGCCTACCCGGAATACACCTGCCCAGCTGGAACGGCTGCGCGGTCTGTGCGAGCAGTATGGTATGTTCCAGGTCTCCGGCGAGGATATCAACTCTCCCCGTCAGAGCTTTGTTATTAAGGCAATGGAAAATCCCATGTTTAAAAATCTGATCGATGCTACATGGAAGCTGATCGAGCATGAATCAAAATAACGGAGGTAAAATAACATGATTACAAAAGCAGTAAGAATTCACGGTAAAAATGATTTGCGCCTGGACGAGGTGAACCTGCCTGAGATTGGTCCCGACGGTGTTCGTATCCGCGTCGTTTCCGACAGCCTTTGCATGTCCAGCTATAAGGCAGCGCTGGAGGGCGGTGAGCATAAGCGCGTTCCCGACAGATGCGATTTGACTCCCACCATCGTGGGTCATGAATTCTGCGGTGATGTCGTCGAAGTGGGCGAAAACTGGAAGCATAAGTATAAGGTCGGCGATAAGTTCGTTATTCAGCCTGCTCATTACCACAAGGGTTCTCAGATGGCTCCCGGCTATTCCTATGAGTTCTGTGGCGGTGATGCCCAGTATGGCAACGTGCCCATCGAGACGCTGCTGGAAAACTGCCTGTTGCCCTATAACTCCGATACCTATTACTACGGCTCTCTGGCTGAGCCTTTGAGCTGTGTCATTGGTACTTTCCACGCCATGTATCACACTAAGGCAGGCTCCTATGTCCATGAAATGGGCATCAAAGAGGGCGGCAAGATGGCACTGCTGGCATCTGTTGGCCCCATGGGTCTTGCAGCGATCGACTATGCGATCCACTGTGACCGCAAGCCCAGCCTGCTGGTGGTTACCGATATTGACGAGGCGCGCCTGGAGCGTGCGGCATCTATCTACACCGTGGAAGAGGCGAAGAAGAACGGCATTGAGCTGCACTATGTCAACACCAAGATGGAAAACGCTACCCAGTACCTGCGGGAGCTGACCGGCGGCACCGGCTATGACGATGTGGTGTGCTTTGCTCCTGTTAAGCCTCTGATCGAGCAGGCGGATGATATCTTGGGCTTTGACGGCTGTCTGAACTTCTTTGCCGGTCCTACCGACAATCAATTCAAGGCACCCTTCAACTGGTACAATGTCCACTATCTGTACACCCATGTGGTTGGCACTTCCGGCGGCAACACCAACGATATGCAGGAAGCTATCGAGATGATGAACGCCGGCAAGCTGAATCCCTCTGCGCTGGTTACCCACATTGGCGGTCTGAATGCGGTTATCGATACCACATTGAACCTGCCCAAGATCCCCGGCGGCAAGAAGCTGATCTATAACCACATTGATCTGCCCCTGACTGCCATTGCGGACTTTGAGGAAAAGGGAAAGACCGATCCTCTGTTTGCAGAGCTGGATCGTCTGTGCAAGGCAAATAACGGCTTGTGGAACCCCGAGGCAGAAAAGTATCTGCTGGCAAACGCCAAGAAGATTTGATAACCAATCGAAAAACCTCCCGTCAGGGAGGTTTTTCTTAAGGAGAAAAACTATGCTGGAAATATTGACCCGGGCAGGCTGCTTTGTGGCGATCATCGTCCTTGGCTTTGTGCTGCGGAGAATCAACTTTTTTAAAGAAGGGGACTTCCGGGTACTATCCCAGATCGCCTTGAAGATCACACTCCCGGCATCCATAGTGGTCAGCTTTACCCAGATGACCATTGATGTGTCTATGCTGACTATCGTGTTTTTGGCAATGGGTTGCGGACTCGTCTATATTGGCGCAGCATTTCTTATGAATCTGCGCAGCACCAAGGAGCAGCGGGCGTTTGAAGTACTGAACCTCCCGGGCTACAATATTGGACTCTTTGCTATGCCTTTTGTTCAAAGCTTTTTGGGGTCTGCAGGTGTTGTGGTGACAAGCCTTTTTGATACCGGCAATGCCTTTGTCTGCTTGGGCGGCTCCTACGGGATCGCGTCGTCTGTTAGGGATGAAAGCGGATTTTCTTTCAAACGCATTGCTAAGGCACTGGTGACTTCTGTTCCGTTCCTTACTTATATCGTGATGATCGTGCTGAACCTGGCAAAGCTGCAGCTGCCATCGCCTGTGCTGTCCTTTGCGGAGATCATCAGAAATGCCAGTACATTTATGGCGATGCTGATGATCGGTGTAGGTTTTAAGTTGGAGGCCGACAAAAAACAGCTGGGAAGGATCATAAAGCTTGTCGCTGTCCGGTATGGGATCGCCGCGGTTTTTGCTGTGGTGTTCTACTATTTGCTGCCGTTTTCTTTAGAGATCCGGCAGACCTTGGTGCTGCTGGCGTTTAGCCCCATCAGTTCAGCAGTCCCGGCGTTTACCGGTGAGCTGAAATCGGATGTGGGAATGTCCAGCGCAATCAATTCCATCTGCATTTTGTGCAGCATCGTGTTTATGACAGTGTTAATGCTGATCATGCTGTAAGGATGCTTACAGAATTTGGCGTGTTCTCAAAGATGGTCACCTGTGTTATAATTTGACCTGCATATATGCGAAATTAACAAATATCGAGGTGACCAATGAAAAGAACAGCAGTACGCATTTTGTCGATCATGCTGATATTAGGGGCGCTGATCCTTCCGGTAAAAACGCAGGCAGCGACCCTT
Organism: Faecousia sp.; assembly: GCA_045657005.1. Taxonomy (GTDB): domain Bacteria; phylum Bacillota; class Clostridia; order Oscillospirales; family Oscillospiraceae; genus Faecousia. Next base: position 6,251 of record JAZOSG010000057.1, on the reverse strand, counting down.
ACTTCTAAAGCAGGCGCAGTGACCACCGTTTCCGGGGCGTTGAATGTCCGCACCAGTGCGTCCACTACAGGAAAAATCGCGACAACATTGCGCAAGGGGAGCTATATTACTTTGATTTCCAAGTCCGGCTCCTGGTGGAAGGTGGAGTATGCCAAGGGACAGTACGGTTATTGCCACGCAGACTATATTACCATCGTCCAGGGAACGCCTGTTACAGTTGCTACCCAGTCCGGAGCTTTGAATGTCAGAAAGGGTGCTGGCACATCCTATGCCAAAGTTGCCAGCCTGGCAAAGGGGGAGACAGTGATCCGGCTGACAACGGCAAACGGTTGGAGCCGTATTCTTTACCACGGCACCAAAACCGGCTATGTCAGCGCCCATTATCTTTCCGGTACAGCCTCCGGTAACAGTGCGGTTACCTTGTCCGTCCCCAGTTTTAAGCAGACAGACAGCCGTTGGGCAAATGTGAAGCTTGGCGCTTCCGGGAAAACCATTGGAAAGATCGGCTGCGCCACCACAGCGATCGCCATGATGGAATCCTACCGGACAGGAACTACGATCTACCCCGATGCCATGTCCCAAAAGCTTCGCTACACTGCCACAGGCAATGTCTACTGGCCCAGTAATTTTGTGGCGGTGACCAAAAGCAGCGGCTACCTTAGTGGCATCTATCAGCAGCTAAAGCAGGGAAAGCCTGTTCTGTTGGGCGCGAAGAATTCCTACGGCAGCCAGCATTGGGTTGTCATTACCGGATTTACTGGCGGTAGCCTGACGGCTGGGAATTTTGCTATCAACGATCCCGGCTCCAATTCCCGGGTAAACCTGCAGCAGTTTTTGAATGCTTACCCAACATTCTACAAGTATTTCTATTACCGATAATCTGTCGGCTTTGTTGACAAATCTGCCCGGCTGAATTACAATAGCGGTAATGATTTACTTTTGAGGTGATTCCTATGGACAACAAGCTTCATACTGAGACCCTGTGCATCCAGGCGGGCTACAGCCCTGCCAGCGGTGAACCCCGACAGATCCCCATTATTCAGAGTACCACCTTTAAGTACGCAACCTCTGAGGATATGGGAAAGCTTTTTGATCTGGAGGCAGAGGGCTATTTCTACTCCCGCTTGCAGAACCCCACCTGTGATATGGTGGCTGCAAAGATCGCGGCATTGGAGGGCGGCACAGCTGCTATGCTCACAGGCTCCGGTCAGGCGGCAAATTTCTATGCACTGTTTAATATCTGCTCCTGCGGCGACCATATCGTTGCGTCCTCCGCCATCTACGGCGGCAGCTTTAATCTGATCAGCGTGACCATGAAGCGCATGGGCATCGAAGCGACCTTTGTTGACCCGGACTGCACCGAGGAGGAACTGCAGGCGGCTTTCCGTCCCAACACCAAGGCACTGTTCGGCGAGACGATTGCCAATCCTGCCCTGACAGTTCTGGATATCGAGAAGTTTGCCAAGGTGGCGCATGCCAACGGCGTGCCTCTGATCATCGATAATACCTTTGCCACCCCTGTCAACTGCCGTCCCATTGAGTGGGGCGCGGATATCGTTACCCATTCCACCACCAAGTACATGGACGGACACGGTGTAGCGGTGGGCGGCTGTATCGTGGACAGCGGTAAGTTTGACTGGACAAAGTACCCTGAGAAATTTGCCGGTCTGTGTACTCCGGATGATAGCTACCATGGCGTTACTTATACCGAGCGCTTTGGTCTTGCCGGTGCGTTTATTACCAAGTGCACCGCCCAGCTGATGCGTGATCTGGGCTCTATCCAGTCGCCTCAGAGCGCCTTTTATCTGAACCTGGGTCTGGAAAGCCTGCCTTTCCGTATGAAGCAGCACTGTGCCAACGCCCAGGCGATCGCCGAGTACCTGAGCACCAACGAGAAGGTGGCATGGGTCAAGTATTGCGGTCTGAAGGGCGATAAGTACTATGACCTGGCACAAAAGTATATGCCCGGCGGCTCTTGCGGCGTTATTGCCTTTGGACTCAAGGGTGGGCGTAAGGCTGCGGAAACCTTTATGAAGCACCTGAAGCTTGGTTCTATCGAGACCCATGTGGCAGACTCCCGTACCTGCTGCCTGCACCCGGCAAGTGCCACCCATCGGCAGATGTCTGATGAGCAGTTGGATGCCGCCGGTGTCGGTGCTGACCTGATCCGCCTTTCCTGCGGTCTTGAAAACGCCGCCGACCTGATCGCCGACCTGGAACAGGCGATCGCAAAAGTTTAATATTGCGTGCATTGCCACACCGATGTTTTTCTGTCGGTGTGGCAATTTTAAGTATCCGCCCCATGGGTAGGTGACCCCTTTGCATGTTCGTAAACATTCCAACATTACAGGGCAGGGACTTGACTTTCCCGGAAATTTTATAGCTGACTATCTTGACATACCTAGATTATCTATGTATACTATACATAGATAATCTAGGTATAACTTTTTAGGAGGTGTATGTTATGAAAATCGAGAAAAGCCTGCTTTCCGGCAGCACACCCTTATTGGTGCTGTCCCTTTTGAAGGATGGAGACAAATACGGCTACGAAATGGCAGATGAATTGGCAAAGCGTTCCGATGATACCTTTCAGCTGAAGGAGGGGACGCTCTATCCACTGTTGCACACCCTGGAAAAAAACGGTCTGGTAAAGTCTTATACGAAAGAAGGACCCGGAGGCAGGGAACGCAGGTACTATCAATTGACGGAGGATGGAAGAGGACAGCTGGAGCACAAGACCGCAGAATGGAAGCTGTTTTCCGAAAAAGTCAATGCTGTGATCGGAGCTACTCCATGCCGTGCTTAGGAGGTGGGCTATGCATTATCAGGAGTTTTACTACTGGTGCCGGGATGCGGTCAGCCAGATCCGTTACCGACCAGACAGAATGAAGGTATACACAGAGCTGCGCAGCCATATGCAGGACCGGTACGAAAGCTATCTGGCAGAGGGGATGGGCGAAAAGGAAGCGGAGAAAAAGACCCTCACGGCAATGGGGGACGCCAAAGAGTTGGCACCCCAGCTGGCGGCGATCCACAAACCGCATTGGGCGTATGCTATGGTCATTACCCGGTTTTTTGCATATGTGCTGATTCTGGCTACAGTGTTCAGCGCAGTGGCGTTTGCCGTAAAGGATCTGCAAAATGGCAACTGGCAGGTGTGGTTCAATGACAGCTGGGATCCCTATACCGAGGGAAACGGCACAAAGATCGCCGATGTCACGCCAAAGGATGTAAAAGACAGTACAGACGGCTATTACTTCAAGGTTAAGCGAGCTGCCCTGTGGCACAGTGACGATGCCAGCCTTGACCAGCTGTATGTACGGTTGAATGTCAGCAATCTGCTTCCTTGGATGCTAGAGGTGCCCGCACTGGATCATATGTGGGCGGTTGACAGTGCCGGTACTTATTACGCAAGCAGCCAGGAACAAAATCCTACCACACAGGCGTGGATCGTCCCGATCAGTGATGGACAGGGGCTGTGGACACACCGCTATGACATTTATTTTCAGGGAACGCCTGCAAGTATTGACTGGGTAGAGCTGCACTATGACCGGGATGGCAGAGATATTCTGCTGCATATCGACCTGACAGGAGGTGGCACATGAGCTGGTTCAGAAAGTCCAGAGAGAAGCTTCAGCAATGGCAGCATGACCTTTCGGAGAAGATTCCCCGTAAGACCCAGGTGTTTATCAATCTGGGGCTGATCCTGGTGCTGCCACTGGTGATCTATGTGCTCTATGACAGCCCGGTGTTTGATCCGGAGACAGCATTTCGTCGCGCGGAAAAAGCAAACCTGGTGGGCCCCTCTGAAATTCTTGGGATCGAGGAAGTACACGGTGTGTGGGGCGATACCTATGTGATCGGCGATAACGGCGACAGTGCGATTTTGTATCTGTGCGGCGACAGTGACCTTACTCCGCTCACCTACAGGCAGCTGGTATACCGCCCCAAAATGGGCAGTGTCAGTGTATACGGTCTGCATCAATACACATTTGGTTTTTTTGACAGCATCTATCCGCTGATCGTTATGGATGACTACCCGGAGGCGGTGCGGGCAGAGCTGGAGCTGGAGCTTTACTGGCAGGACAGCGAAACCCTGGAGGTCTACCGGAAAAGCTATCAACTGTCGGCAGAAAGGGAGCACCCTGGGTATTTCCGAATGGATATCCAGTGCCCCTTTGAACAACAGGGGGCGCAGAGAGAGGCGATCTCCCAATTCGCACGGTATTCGTCCTCTCCGCCTACCTATTTGGGTGATTTTTCCTATCCGGCAACTGTACGGCTGTATGATGAACAAGACAAGCTGATCTGTGAGCAGACTCTGGATCTGTTCCCGGAGGCGATCCGGGAGGGAATTGGACAATAATCCCATGTGCAGTGTGTTTTTTGCCTGCATATTGTGCTAATCTACAAAAATACACAAAATGCGAAAAAAAGGCTTGCACTGGCGCACATATGTTGCTATAATGTGGACAATTCAATAAATACTGTATGATGCTTGCAGGAAATTGCTTTTAAAGCAGCCGAAGGAGTAACGCTCTCAGGTGTCCCGGTGGATGAGGACTGCAAGCTGACAGAACTTTGGAGAACCCCGTTTAGTCGGGTGCCGAAGGTGCAAAGCGTGCAAGCGCTAATCTCTCAGGCAAAAGGACAAAGGTTGATTTCCCCTGTGGAAATGTGTTCTTTCCTGCAGACCGTGCTTGGCGCGGTCTGCATTACTTATAGGAGGGTGCATATGGAAAAGTTTATTGAGCAGGTTACCGCCATCAATAATGTGATCAATGAGTTTGTTTGGGTCAAGATCGGTCTGATTTTGTTGATCGGTACAGGAATCCTGATGACCTGCTGCACCAAATTCTTTCAGGTGAGCCATATCGGGCACTGGTGGAAGGAGACCATTGGTGCTGTCTTTAAGCGTGACAGTGCCGCTACCAAGAAGACTGACCGCAAATCCATTTCCCAGTTCCAGGCGCTGTGTACCGCATTGGCAGCTACCATCGGTACCGGCAATATTGCAGGCGTTTCCGCTGCTATCGTCATTGGTGGCCCCGGTGCGGTCTTCTGGATGTGGGTCGCTGCCTTCTTTGGTATGATGACCAACTTTTCCGAAAATGTTTTGGGTATCTACTACCGCCGCCGCAACAAGGATGGCGAGTGGTCCGGCGGTGCCATGTATTACCTGAAGGACGGTCTGGGCGGTTATAAGCACTGCAAGCATGTAGGATCTGTTCTGGCGGTGCTGTTTGCGGTTTTTGCCATTCTTGCGTCCTTTGGTATCGGTAACATGGGTCAGGTCAATAAGATCACCCTGAATTTGGAATCTGCTTTCTTTCAAAATGTGAACCTTGGCCAGGTGGCCGGGATCCCGATCACCTCTATCATCATCGGTGTGGCGCTGATGGTCCTGACAGGTTTGATCGTCATTGGTGGCCTGCAGCGGATTGCAGCCTTTGCTGAGCGTGTTGTTCCTTTTATGGCAGCCTTGTATGTGATTGGCGCGCTTGTGGTATTTGCTATGAACATCCAGAGCATCGGTGCGATTTTTGCCTCCATTTTCAAGTTTGCCTTTGGTATCAAAGCAGTGGCAGGCGGTGCAGCCGGTATCGCGATCAGTCAGGTTATTACCCAGGGCTGTAAGCGCGGTGTATTCTCCAATGAGGCTGGTCTTGGCTCTTCTGTTATGGTTCATTCCTCCTCCAATGTAAAAGAGCCTGTTTTGCAGGGTATGTGGGGTATTTTCGAGGTGTTCTTTGATACCATGGTGGTCTGCACCATGACTGCTGTTGTGGTTCTGTCCTCCGGCTATATCGACTTAAATACCGGTCTTGCGTTGGAAGGGGTCAATGACGCGACCCTGGTGTCCAAGGCGTTTGGCAACGCTTATGGCCCCATTGGTGAGATGTTTGTTGCAATTGCGATGCTCCTGTTTGCCTTTACCACTGTCCTTGGCTGGTCTCAGTACGGCACAAAGGCGGTAGAGTATCTGTTCGGCGGCAAGGGCGTAAAGGTTTATAAGGTCATCTTTGTTGTGATGGTCATTTCCGGCGCTGTCATGACATCCTCTCTTGCCTGGGACATTTCCGATACCTTCAACGGCCTGATGATGGTTCCCAACCTGATCGGCGTGGTGGCACTGTTCCCGTTGGTGGCAAAGATCACAAAGAACTATGTAGACCGAAAGATCAAGGGCAGGGATGCAGAGCCGATGCTGTCTTTTGATGAAGAAACCCAGGCAGAGGCGGCTGCAAGCC
>JAZOSG010000056.1:0-18555 GCA_045657005.1 Faecousia sp. | reverse complement strand
TTACCGGCAATACCGGTGTAGGTAAGAGCAGTATGCTCAATGCCCTTTGCCCGGAACTCTCTCTTGCCACCGGCGAGGTTTCCGAGAAACTGGGCAGAGGCAGACACACTACCCGCCATGTGGAACTTTATTGCCTGGGCGGTGACACATTCGTTATGGATACGCCGGGATTTTCCTCCTTCGACACGGAGCAGATGGATGTGCTGTTAAAGGAAAACCTGCAGTACACCTTTCCGGATTTTGCCCCCTATTTGGGGCAGTGCCAGTTCCATGACTGCTCCCACCGCTCGGAACCGGGCTGCTGTGTCCGCCGGGCAGTGGAGGAAGGTGCTGTAGAAAAGACCCGGTACGACAGCTACCTGCGCCTTTACGAAAAGGCGGAGCAGGTCAAGCTGTGGGAGCTGAATAAATGAAAATCACATTGCGCCGGGAGGGACACGCCCTCCCGGCAGTGTCAAAGGAGGTATTTTGATGGCAGTCCGGCTCAATGAGGATAAGGAGATGGTCAAGACCATCCGGGACGGCTTGAAGCGCACCGGTGGCTACTGCCCCTGCCGCTTGGAACGCACGGAGGAGAATAAGTGCATTTGCAAGGAATTTCGGGAGCAGATGGCAGATCCCAGCTATAAAGGCTACTGCCATTGCATGCTGTATTATAAGGATTGACCGGCAAATACTTTTTTGAAAAAAAGGCGAAAAAACAGTTGACAAATCATACCTGCCGTGATAAGATACTCTAGCGTTGAGCGAAAGCCAACCAATATGCGCGAGTGGTGGAATTGGTAGACTCGCTAGATTCAGGTTCTAGTGCTCATTCCGGGCGTGGGGGTTCAAGTCCCCCCTCGCGCACCAAAAGAAAAGGACATCCGAAAGGATGTCCTTTTCTTCTAATCTGAGGGACTTGAACCGATCTAAATGCAGGTGTCCGGTGGACACCTGCTCGCCGCCAGCTGGATGGCGGCGACACCTTAGTTTTCTGCTGTGCAGAAAACGCAAATCAAGTCCCCATCTCGCACCCTAAACCGACAGATACCCAATTGCGTATCTGTTTTTACTGATTCAATAGACGAAACCGAAAAAACTGTGACATAAGGAATACCGCCACACCTAAAGTAAGGTGTGGCGGTATTCCTTATGTCTTAGCCTTCAAAATCCTTATCTTCTGCATGGACGGCGTCCTCTGCAACCGGGACTTCCTCAATGGTCTCCTCGGCAGGGATCTCTTCGGATACCTCACAGCAGCTTCCACCGCAGCAGGAAACTCTGCTCCACAGCTGCTTAGCCCAGGCTACGATCTTGTCGCCGTAGGTGGCGACCACATAAACCACACCGGCGATGGCAGCCAGCGCGGCTAAAATCTTCAATACAGTACCAAAGGTTTTCATAGGTCATGCCTCCAATCAAAATTTCTCTATATTCAGTATAACCAAATGCACGAAAAAAAGCAACAGAAAAATTTAGATATAGCCGTACATCCCCCGGACACTGACCTCCCCGGATTGAACGGTCTGCACGCAGCCGTCCTCAAACCGTACGATCAGGCCACCCTGAGCATCCACATCCAGTGCCGTGCCGTACCGCTTTTCATCACTGCGAAGCACCACCACCGGCTGTCCTAAGGTTACGCAGTCTTTGCGGTAAGCGGCCATAAAATCATGGCAGAAAAGCCGTTTGTCCATTTGTTCCAGCGCCAAGATCATGGCAGCGGCCAGCCGTTCTTTCCGGATGGCATGCCCTGTGTGCATCCGCACCGAGGATGCTATCTCCCGGATCTCCGGGGGGAAATCCTCCGGTGTCTGATCGCAGTTAATGCCAATGCCAACCACTGCGTACTGCACAAGTCCGCTTTGGGGATCCACAGACAGCTCGGTCAGGATCCCACCCAGCTTTTTTTTGCCGGCGACCAGATCGTTGATCCATTTGATACCGGGGCGGAAGCCTGCTGCCAGCTCTATGGCATCGCACATAGCAACGCCCACGGCGCAGGTCAGATGCATCAGCGCCTGGGCGGTACACCGGGGACGCAGGATCACGGACAGATAAATACCCATGCCATCGGCAGAGGCAAAGCTTCGTCCCATCCGTCCCCGGCCCTGGCTTTGATGCCCGGCGATCAGCACAGTACCGTGGGGCGCGCCGGCCTGGGCCAGCCGTTTGGCCTCGTTGTTGGTAGAATCAATGCTGTTAAACCAATACAGAGTGTCCCGCCAGGGACACTCTGCAGGAAGATTTTCTAAAATCTTTTGTTTCATATTCAGTCGATATCCGAAAGGATCTCCTCAGGTGGGATGTCCAGCAGCTCCGGGTGACGCAGGATGCTGCGGTAATGCTTGAAGAACGCGGCATAATAGTATCCGTCCACGATGCGCTCGTCCAGAACGAACTTTACATCGATGTACTTCTTCTGTACCACGCTGCCATCCTCTTGAAGCTCCAGCGCTCTGCGCTTGCAGCCGAAAGCACCAAAGCAGGGCAGGTTACCGAAGTCGTACAGATGGTGGTAGATGGGACGGATGCCCAGTGAGCCCATGGAAGTGAAGAACAGGCTTCCGTGGAAGGGGCTCAGCTCCAGCAGGAACTTGGGAAGCAGACCGAAATAGTCCAGAAGCTTCAGCAGCCAAACCACGAACTTCAGCACCACACTGGGGATCAGGTTCAGGTAAGAGATCAGATTATCCAGACTGGAATCCAGCTCCTGGGTCTTTTTCACATCCTCGATGGCTGCGTTGAGCTTTTCATAAACATCAGTAGCGGTGTCCTGACGGCTCAGATGCACTTTGATAGAGGTGTCGGGGGAATCCAGGGTCATTTCCTTTTTGACCACCATGCAGTACTGGATGTCCTCGCCCCGGGAGTAGACCTTCTGACCGGAGATAAACCGGTTCAGCTGGGGGTACTTGCAAAGACCGCGGACATAGGCTGCAAGCAGCACATGGGTCAGACCGAAATCGGTCAAGCCTTCTCTGCGCTTTTGGCGGATGTACCGCTCCACATGGGAAATTTCAAAAGATTCCTCGAACAGGTTGGAGCAGGTGTTGCGCTCCACTTGGAAAAAGGCGGTGATCTGCGCCATAGGTGCCAGGGTGCGGATCTTCCGTCCGTCGGGACGGTCGCCCCAGGTGGGATGATACTCACCGGCAGGATGGACACGCAGGGCAAACACCGTCAGCACGCAGCCGCCCATCATCAGTATGTCCGGCAGCAGGGCAGTGTAGTCGCGGCTTAAAAGGATCGTCCGCATTAAGTAAAGCTGCGCGCCCAGAGGGAAGCAAAGCAGCGGCACCAAAAGCCAGGCGTGATGGACCTTGCCGCAGGTGATCTGGGTGTAAAGCACCCCAATGAACAAAAGGGCGATGGCATACAGCGCGGTGATCATGGCGTTGAATCTGCCGAAATCAAAGCTTGCGAAAACGAAATAGTAATACAGGCAGATCATCCAGACGGGGATGGCGGTTTTGTAGAATTGCTCTTTGCCGTTAAAGGCGGCGATCAGTGCGAACAGCACAGCTGCTGCGATTGGCAGGACGATTTGGCTCCACACTTGCGTTGTGCCGTCGGGTCCTTTCATGCCGACAAACACGATGCGGGCCACTGCCGAGCAGACCATGCAAAGCACCATCAGCCAGGTCAGCGCGTTTTTACGGCTGACGAAGTAATGTACTCTGTTTTTCATAACACTGTCATTTTAACAGAAAACCGGTCGTTTGACAACAAAAAAGTGAATAAATTGTAAATGTGGACAATTCTGAATTGTCGAGCTGTTGGAAAACCTTTGTTGTCATTGCGAACCAGCGCGCACGCTGGTGTGGCAATCTCAAATACTAAGCTATACCAATAGATTCCCACGCCAGTTTGCGAACTGGCTCGGAATGACAATTGGTTGGTTGCGTATCGGTAAATAGCTCGCCAAACCGGAATTTGATCCTTATCTGATTTTTGCTTTCAGGGCGGCGATGTGGTCCGGGGGTATATTGAAGTGTTTCTCTCCAATTGGGAAATTAAACAAAAGAAAGGATTGGTTTTTAGCGATTTTTCCGTATAGACTGTGTCGCTTGCTTGTGCTAATATAAATTTAAGAAAATACCTAGATAAGGAAAGGAGATGCTGACAATGGTATTGATTCAGATATTGCGGTACGGCGACGGTTTTCGGCATAACCCTTTCCCAATATGGAGACAGAGAATAAAGGTAAGCAGAAAATGCGCATAAGCTGTACCGTAAAGTGGTTCGGCTTATGCGCTTTTTTGCTGACAGATTGAAGTATTTATGCTACAATAGAAAGGAAGGTTTTGAATGAAACACCGTAGGAGAAGTAAAAGCTTGCTTGCGTTGATGCTGTGCGTGGTGTTGATTTTCGGTATGATGCCTATAACAGCCGGTGCGGAAGATGAAGTGTCAACAGAAGTCGTGTCTCTGCGCGAAGAAAATATTAAGCATTTTGATATGGGGGACGGAACCTATCAGGCGGTGGTGTATTCCCATCCTGTCCATGAATTGGATAGCCAGGGTGCGTGGCAGGATATTGACTTTGGGCTGAGCCTTGACCGGACCAATAAGGTAACAACCTATACGAGCAAGGCTTCCGGTACAGCCTTTGCCGCCAACTACATGGAAAACAGCACACTGATGACTCTTTCCGGTGGGGAGGATTCTATTTCCATGACGCTGGTGGTTCCGCAAACGGCTGCCACAGCTTGGACGGCAAAGAGGACGGTTGCTGCGAAGGTGACGGAAGCGGACACAGCTGCGAAAACCTTCGAAGAGGCGAAGAATGCAAAGTTTTCCAACACTGTTCTCTACGAGAATGTCTTGCCCAATATTGACCTTGAATATATCGCAGACCCCTACATGGTCAAGGAAAACATCATCGTCAGGCAACCCATGGAAACCTATACATATACCTTTGCACTGGATATGGCAGGATTGTATCCGGAGTTGGCTGCTGAGGGCTGTGTTTATATTTATGACGCAGAAACGGACGAGCGGAAATATGAAATTGCCATGCCCTATATGTACGACGGTTTGGGAAACATGAGTGAGGCAGTATATTACACGCTGAAAGAGGAAGGCGAGGTATACTTTCTGACCGTCGCGGCAGATGCTGAATGGATCAACGAAAGCGGTCGGCAATTCCCGGTTACCATTGATCCGCCGGTTACTGTTACTGCTGCCAATGTGGAGGACACCTGCATTATTGCGACGCAGCCAGGCAGCAAGCTAGGGGCAACACACAATTTGTGGATAAGAGCAGACAGAACCAGTTACATTAAATCCTTAACTACCTTTGTCCCTCCTGGCAACTTTGTGCTGATGAATGCAAAGCTGATCGGATATTATTACTACTACGATTATGTTCATTCCGGTTCGTTGCTTATGTCAGCCCACAGAGTGACAATACCTTGGAGTGAGAGCACCCTGACCTGGAATATAGCCAACAATTGGGAAAATCAAGGCTTAGCTGTGACGGCTTTGGATTATCAGAGGGCTTATGGTTCGATAGGAGCGACCGTTGACTCGCCGGCAAAAATTGAATTAAATATCACACAAGCAGCTCAAGACTGGGCAAAAGGGAAATATGAAAATTATGGAATTGGACTGCAATTTGAGGGCGGTAATACATCTGTTATTATCAAATCCTCCGAAACGGGGACTACCTACAGTCCACGGTTTATTTATCAATATGGAAACGATTATTACTACACCAGCTTTTATGACTCCACTATGAGTGATAAAACAGCCTACATCCCACAAGCCGTTGAGGCAGCGAATGCAGCGTTTTCAAACTTGTTCGGTGTCTATTTTGCTGAGGGGGAATTGTCATACGACTCAACTTTGGCAGATGCATGCTTGTACGGTCCAAATGATCCATGTGATGCGTATTGTGGCACAACGCACCATAAAGATACAAATTATATAACTGATCAGCTGGAGGATAGGCTGCAGGGTGACCGTGAGAGAATCGTATACTGGACAGACCGAAATGGAGGCACATATTGTAACCATTCAAATGGAACATGTATTCCGGAAGATAGTGTTCTTGCTCCAGTACTTGCACAGGTTTATATAGCCAGACCTAAGGTGATCCATATGATGAATATGGTGCCAGACAATGCATCGGTTGATCTGCTTGAAGCATGTATGGGCATCACTCTAATACATGAAACAGCGCATACTTTTGGATATCCGGATGTTTACGATGATGGTAATGATCCTGGTGATCACGATATCGACGGATGGCACTGCGTCATGGAAAGATATAATTCATCTGATGTAAATGCATTGCTAACCTTTTACGATGAACTATCTACCAAGCAATGTAGTGCTTTTTGTAACCGCTGTGCCGTATCCCTCCGGACACTTATTAATAATGCTCAAAGCTGATAACGGGGAGGAATTGTTATGAAAAAACGAACAAAAGTTTTGTTGATTGCGTGCTGCGCACTGATATGCTGTATTGCCTGTGTGCTGCTTATTGAATATATGAGCAGGGACTATGACCTTGTTAAGAAAGACGGAAAAAGTTACATCTCCCTTCGTTCGGTCAAAGAAGAGGAGGAAAGCAACACGGACAATGCATATGTTTCGACAGCGGTATTTGGACCGACCTTTTCCTCTGTTGCAGAAATGAAGAACAATATCTTAAATGGCAACCTAACAGAACAAGAGCTATATGCGATTCGGACATGCTATGCTAAGGATGGTCTTTGGGAGATTTGTGATTTAGATAATTTGTATGATGCGCGGTTGCCTGACAAAACCTCAATCAAGCAGATCGCATTGCGCGGCAAGTCCTATTCGTTTACACTGGAGAATTATATTGCTGTCAATTGTTTTATCGATCATCTTGATGAAGCGGATTATAACAAGGCATTCGAAGAGGAATATTTGGGGTTTCCCAACGAGTTTGAGGAGGTGATCTGGGAGGAACAGACGGAAGACCGGAACGCTACAATAAAATACTTCAGAACCGGGGCCGGAGTTTTTAAGCGTCTCGAATATACTTTACAGCAGGATGATCGAATGTTATATGTTATTGAAGAATACACATTGTCCTTTTATACGGGGAGCAAGCCAACCTCCGATACCATCCCAAGAACTGTGACGGTCTACGGAGAAGAAAATGGTGGATACTATAAGGTTTGGGTGTTAGAACCTATAGAGCGTCCCTCGGTGGAATGGCTCACATCCTTTGGCTTGGTTCCGTTTGAGGGATGATGCTGTAGCGGATTTAACAAAAACATTTGTTTCTGGCTATCGATGTCGGTGAAGGTTGCGAAAATGGTGAGGCTGTCCCAAATTGAGGCAGCCTCGCATCTTTGTTATCTAAGTCCGGCTTTGACAGCAGCGATGTGGTCCGGGGTCGTGCCGCAGCAGCCGCCGATGAGTGTCGCGCCCATGGCGGCGCAATCGGCGCAGATGGCTGCAAATTCCGCAGGCGCCATGGGGTAGTGGGGAAGATTATCCTCTTTGATCACCGGGATGCCTGCGTTGGGCTTGCAGAGGAGCGGTCCTTTGACGCTCCTGCGCAGCTTGCTGACCAAGTACGGTGTCATCATGTCCGCAGCCACGCAGTTAAAGCCCACAGCAGCCGCACCGGCATCCTCCAATTCCTTCAAAACACCGCCGGCGTCCATACCGGAAAACAGCGAGCCGTCCGGCTGCATGGTAAAGCTGTACATCACAGCCCCTGCCCCCTCCAGCTCTGCGGCGGTCAAAATCGCCTCCGCCTCCTGGGGATACAGCAGCGTTTCCGCTGCCAGCAGATCCGCACCGCCGTCCAGAAGTCCTTTGATCTGGCGGCGGTTATTTTCCACCAGCAGATCGAATTTCTCCGGATCCCAGCTGTCGGTAAAGGTCGCCAGAGTGGTCAGATCACCGGCTACCAGCGCACCCGGCGCGGCAGAACGGGTCAGCGCCACCAGTCGGGCGTTGACCTCCTCTGTCTTGTCCGCAAGGCCTACCTTTTCCAGTGCGATTGGCTGCGCCTGAAAAGTGGGCGCGTATAAAATGCGGCTGCCTGCCTCGGTGTACCGGCGTTGCAGACTTACCAGCGCATCCGGGTTTTCCAGCACCCAGGCTTCCGTGCAGCCGCCCCGGGGCATCCCGGCTTTCATCAGGTTCGAGCCGGTAGCGCCATCCAGTAGACAAACACCGCCAGCGATCAGCCGGTGAAATTCTTCTTTTGTAAGCATGTTCAATCACCTCATGGGTCATATTATCGGTATTATACGCCAAAAATCCCCCGGTTTCAATTGACGAAGGGATATTTCTTTGTTAAAATGAGAAAAAATCTCAAAGGAGCAGCAAGTAAATGAAAAAATCCGTTTTAAGAGAATACGCAAAGCTGATCGTCCGCTGCGGTGCCAATGTGCAAAAGGGGCAGGAGGTCATGATCTACGCAGGCCTTGACCAGCCGGAATTTGTGCAAATGGTGGCAGAAGAAGCGTACAAAGCAAAGGCAAAAAAGGTCATGGTGGAGTGGAGCTATCAGCCTCTGAGCAAGGTGCACACCCGTTACCAGTCTGTCAAGACTCTGGCAGATGTGCCCCAGTGGCAGCTGGCACGCCGCCAGCATATGGTGGACACCGTTCCCTGCCGTATCCACATTATTTCCGACGACCCGGACGGGCTGAAGGGGATGAATATGGAAAAGCTGGCAAAGGCACGGAAGCTGAGCTATCCCATTTTGAAGCCCTATGCCGATCAGCTGGACGGCATGCAGCAGTGGTGTATTGCCGCAGTTCCCGGTGTTGCCTGGGCAAAGAAGGTCTTTCCCGGCGTTTCCAAGCACCAGGCGGTGGAAAAGCTGTGGCAGGCGATCCTGTCCGCCTCCCGGGTGGATAGTGACCCCATTGCCGCGTGGGAAAAGCACAATGCCGATCTGAAAGCACGCTGTGACTATCTTAACGGTCTGGGCATTGAGAGCCTGCACTACACCGCGGATAACGGCACGGATCTGACCGTTGGCATGATCCCCGAGGCGCGCTTCTGCGGTGGCGGCGAGACCAGCCGCCAGGGTATCTATTTCAATCCCAACATCCCCACGGAGGAATGCTTCATTTCCCCCATGCGCGGCAAAGCCGAGGGCATTGTTTACTCCACAAAGCCCTTGTCCTATCAGGGTCAGCTGATCGATGGCTTCTCCTTCCGATTTGAAGGGGGCAAAGTGGTGGAGGCGAAGGCAGAAAAGGGGGAGGAGCTGCTGAACACCCTGATCGCCATGGACGAGGGCGCAGCCTACCTGGGCGAGTGCGCCCTGGTTCCCCAGGCAAGCCCCATTTCGGAAAGCGGACTGCTGTTCTACAACACCCTGTTTGACGAAAACGCGGCATGCCACCTTGCTATCGGCAAGGGCTTTTCCGATACCATCGAAAACCACCATGAGAAGACCTTGGAACAGTGCCGGGAGCTGGGCATCAACGATTCTATGATCCACGAGGACTTTATGATCGGCTGCGATACCATGAACATTGATGCCACCACCCGGGACGGAAAGGTTGTTCCCATCTTCCGCAGCGGCAACTGGGCATTTTGACAGGATTTTCACAAAAAAGCGAAAAAAACACTTGCAATTGCCATTGGGATGTGTTATGATACTCGGGCGATTGAAGATTGCTGGGGCAATTGCGCCCTTTTAGCTCAGAAGAAAGAGGTGAACAACATGAGAGAAGGCATCCATCCTAACTACGAACAGACCACCATTCGCTGCGCCTGCGGTAACACCTTTACTACCGGTTCTACCAAGAAGGACATCCGCGTTGAGATCTGCTCCAAGTGCCACCCTTTCTATACCGGCAAGCAGAAGCTGGTTGACACCGGTGGACGCGTTGATCGTTTCAACAAGCGCTTCGGCCTGAAGTAAGAATTTAACCCGCACGAGTTCGTGCGGGTTTTTTCTTTTCATAATCTGCGTAAAAAGGTTGTTTTATAGGTGTAGTTTGTGATATAATACAATATAAAGTAAAAATGGGGAAGTAGACGCAGATGGAATCGAATTTTGAGAAAACCGTCCAGGAACGGGCGGTGCTGGTAGGACTGAACGCGGATAGCTTTCGTTCCGAGCAAACGGCGACGGATGAGACCTTAGAGGAGCTGGATGCCCTTTTGGAAACTGCAGGGGGCTTTTGTACCGGTAAGATCCTGCAGAATCGCCACGCCCCGGATGCCCACAGCTTTATCGGTGAGGGCAAAGCCCAGGAAGTGCGGATGCTGGTGGAGGCAACCGAGTCCACCATGGTCATTTTTGATAATGAGCTGTCCCCCGGTCACATCCGTGCTTTGGAAGAGATCCTGGGTGTGACGGTTCTGGACAGAAGCGCGCTGATTTTGGACATTTTTGCCCAGCGCGCCAAGACAAAAGAGGGCCGGCTTCAGGTGGAGCTTGCCCAGTATAAATATCTGCTGCCCCGGCTGTCCGGCATGGGCAAGAGCCTGTCCCGGCAGGGTGGCGGCATCGGCACCCGGGGTCCCGGTGAGACCAAGCTGGAATCTGACCGCCGGCATATCCGGGAGCGGATCACAAGGCTGCAAAATGAGCTGGAGCAGGTACGCCAGGTGCGCGGTGTCCAACGGGAACGGCGGATGAAAAACTCCGTCCCGGTGGTTGCCATCGTGGGCTACACCAATGCCGGAAAATCCACCTTGTTGAACCGGCTTACCGGCGCGGGGATCCCTGCCAATAACCGGCTGTTTGATACTCTGGATACCACCTCCCGGCAGCTGCATGTTTCAGATAATCTGGATGTTGTTCTGTCGGATACGGTTGGTTTTATCGCTAAGCTTCCCCACCATCTGGTGGATGCCTTCCGGGCGACCCTGGAGGAGCTGGAATACGCGGATCTTCTTCTGCATGTGATCGATTCTTCTGACCCCAACCGGGAAGAGCATATCCGGGTGGTGGACAGCCTGATCGGAAAGCTTGCCAAGCCCGGTACGAAGGTGCTGCGCTGCTATAACAAGGCAGATCTGGTAAGTCCGGAGGATATTCCCATCGGCGAGGATGTGGTGAAGATCTCCGCCGCCAAGGGTGAGGGAATGGAGGCGCTTTTACAGGCGATCGAGGCAGCCTTGGGACACAGCCGCCATCATGTAGCTGTGACGCTGCCCTATTCCATGGGCGGCATGGTGGACACCCTCCATTCCGGCGCGCAGGTAATGCAGGTGGACTACACCGGGGAGGGCATCGTGGTGGAGGCCATCCTTGACCCGATCCTTTACGGCAAGCTGAAACAGTATATTACGAAGGAGTTTTGACCGTGGACGAATATCTGGTACCCACCGGCTACGGCGAAGACGAGTTTATCGAAAAAAAGTCCCGGTTTATCGGCAGGGTCTGGTGCGTGGAGACCGAGGAGGAAGCCCTTGCCCGGATCCAGGAGATGAAAAAGCAGCACTACGATGCCAGTCATAACTGCTGGGCGTATATCATCAAGGACGGTGCCATGCGGTTTTCCGATGACGGAGAGCCGGGCGGCACAGCCGGTAACCCCATGATGCAGGTGCTGCAGCGTGAAGAAATTTATAATGTGGTGTGTGTGGTGACCCGGTATTTTGGCGGCGTGCTTTTGGGCGCGGGAGGACTTGTCCGCGCCTACACCAAGGGCGCAAAGCTTGCCATCGACGCGGCAGGAAAGTCCATGAAACGGGTCTGGTCGGTGCTGTACATACCCTGCCCCTATAACTGGTATGAGCGGATAAAGCTGGAAACAGAGGCCTTTGGCGGTATCCTCCGGGATACCCAGTTTGGTGCTGAGGTGGAGCTTGAAGTTCTGGTTGCCCGGGAGCAGGCCCAGGCTTTTTTGGATAAGATCACCGATTTGACCGCAGGCACGGTCGAGGGGATGGAGACTGCCCAGGAGTACCGGGCGTTCCCTGTTGAAGGGTAAGGAGGCAGGCATATGAATGTGCGCCAGAAACTGGAAAGAGATGAACATGAACGGTTAGATCCAAAAGCGGCGTTTTCTGATGCCAGCCGGGGAAGGCCTCGTGTGCATGAGCCGGATGAAAACGATGTACGCACCAACTACCAGCGGGATATCGACAGGATCGTCCATTGCAAATCCTTCCGCCGGTTGATGCACAAGACCCAGGTGTTTTTGCAGCCGGAGGGCGACCATTACCGCACCCGGATGACCCATACCCTTGAGGTGTCCCGGATCGCCGGGACCATCGCCCGGGCGCTGCGGCTGAATGAGGATCTGACGGAAGCCATTGCCATGGGGCATGATCTGGGGCATACCCCCTTTGGCCATGCCGGTGAGGGCGCGCTTTCGGCGTGTATCGGAAAGCCCTTCCGGCATAATGAGCAGAGCCTTCGGGTGGTTGACATTCTGGAAAATGACGGCAGGGGACTGAACCTGAGCTACGAGGTGCGGATGGGAATTCTGGGACACACAGGTGCCCGGATCCCGGAGACTCTGGAAGGGCAGATCGTCCGCCACTCTGACCGGATCGCCTATGTCAATCACGACATCGACGATGCCATCCGGGCAGGGATCCTGACAGACCGGGACATCCCCCGGGATATCACCCGGGTTCTTGGCGAGGATCACAGCCACCGGATCGATACGCTGGTGTGCGATATGATCCGGGTGTCCTCTGAGGAAGGGAAGATCTGTCTTTCCGAGCCAGTGCAGAAGGCACTGAACGACCTGCGCAGCTTTATGTTTGAAAAGGTCTACCGCAACCCTGTGGCAAAGGGCGAGGAGAGCAAGGCGCAGGATATGCTCCAGCGGCTTTACGAGTACTACTATACCCACCCGGAGGCGCTGCCGGTGGACTTTCAGCCCCAGCTGTCCTTCGACGGCATGGAGCGCACCGTCTGCGATTACATTGCAGGCATGACCGATAAGTACGCTGTGGACAAATACTCCCAGCTGTTTATCCCTGCGGGCTGGCATGTCCGGGGATAATGTGTTATAATAAAACGATCTACTGGAAAGGAGGCAGAAACTATGGCATTTCCCCCATCTTTTATTGACGAATTGATCCTGCGCAATCCCATTGAGGATGTGGTGGGACAGTATGTGAGCCTGAAACGCTCCGGCAGCAACATGTTCGGACTTTGCCCGTTCCATGGTGAGAAGACTGCCTCTTTCTCCGTGGCTCCCGATAAGGGAATTTATTACTGCTTCGGCTGCCATAAGGGCGGCGGCGCGGTGAATTTTATGATGGAAATCGAGGGGCTCAGCTACCCCGACGCGGTCCGTGCCCTTGCCAAGCGTGCAGGCATGGAGGTGCCGGAGGATGAGCAGTATCAGAGCCGCTACCGCCAGCAGGAACGGCTTTGGGCGCTGATGAAGGAGGCAGGAAGATTTTTCCATGCCCAGCTGTATGCCCCGGTAGGGGAAGCGTGCCTTGCTTATGCCCAAAAGCGCGGACTTTCCAAGGGGATCCTGACCCGGTTCGGCATCGGCTTTGCGCCGGATTCCTGGAACGCGCTGGTGGATGCCATGCGCAAAAAGGGCTACACCGACCAGGAGCTTCGGGACACGGATCTGGTAGGCGAGAAAAACGGACGCATTTACGACCGTTTCCGCAACCGCCTGATGTTCCCCATTATCGATGTCCGGGGCAATGTGATCGGCTTCGGCGGACGGGTGCTGGACGATTCCAAGCCCAAGTACCTGAACTCCAATGAAACGCTGATCTTCAACAAAAGAAAAAATCTTTTCGGCATGAATTTTGCCAAAAAAACAAAGACACCTTACATGATCCTGGTGGAGGGCAATGTGGATGTGGTGACCCTGCACCAGTACGGCTTTGACAACGCGGTGGCATCCCTGGGTACCAGCCTGACTGAGGAGCAGGTGACGCTGCTCAGCCGCTACACCGAGCAGGTGGTGCTTACTTACGACAGTGACGAGGCTGGACAGCGTGCTGCCCAGCGGGCGATCCCCATGCTGGAAAAGGCAGGCATCCAGGTCAAGGTCCTGCAAATGAAGGATGCAAAGGATCCGGACGAATTTTTAAGAAAATTCGGTGCGGATAAGTTTAAGCTGCTGTTGGAGGACTCCTCTAACCGGGTGGAATATCAGCTGAACGCCATCGCCAGAAAATACGATCTGAAGGTGGACGATGAGCGGATCAAATTCATCCACGAATCGGCAGAACTGATCTCTACTTTGGGCAGCGCTGTCCAGCGTGAGGTCTACGGACACCGGATCGCGGAAGCAGGAAAGATCAGCTTTGAATCCATGCAGCTGGAGATCAATAAGGCGTACAAACGGCGGATGGCACGCCAGCGGAAACGCCA
Source organism: Faecousia sp. (assembly GCA_045657005.1). Taxonomy (GTDB): domain Bacteria; phylum Bacillota; class Clostridia; order Oscillospirales; family Oscillospiraceae; genus Faecousia. Next base: position 4,301 of record JAZOSG010000056.1, on the reverse strand, counting down.
GGAGAAGATCGACTTGGAGCCGGCACGCGCCCGGCAGCCCGAAAGCCGCGCTATCCGCTATGACAATGTCAAATCCGCTGTGGCAGAGGAGGGCGTGATCGCCCTGGCGCTGCGGGAGCCTGCGCTGTTGGATGTCAGCGGCGGCCTGACTGGTGAGAGCTTTTCCGCGCCGCTGCTGGGAAGAGTCTATGACCAGCTCCTTGCCAGACATCAGCAGGGACTGGAAGTGAGCCTTGGTGTTTTGAGCGATCTGACACCGGAGGAGATGTCCCACCTGTCCGGGATCTGCCAGCGGCAGCAGGGGACAGTGAACGAAACGGCGTTTAAGGACTGTGTCGCCACTATCCGGGGCGAGACCCAGATGAAAAACATATCCAGCGACGAGGATCTGCTGGCATTTCGGAATAAACTCAAGGAAAGAAAAGGAACCAGGCAATGACAAGTGGTCTTCTGGAAAAACAGAATATCGCTGAAACAAACCGGGAAGAGGATGTGCGGCAGTACCTAAAGGAGATCCGCAGCTATCCCTTGCTGACCCCGGAGCAGGAGCGGCAGCTTGCCATGGAATGTGCCCAGGGCAGTGAGGAAGCCATCCGCACGATGGTCAATTCCAATTTGCGCCTGGTGGTCTCCATTGCCCGGGAATATGCCGGACGGGGCGTGCCTTTGCTGGATCTGATCCAGGAGGGCAGTATCGGACTTCTGACCGCAGCCAGAAAATTTGACTATACCATGGATTGCCGGTTTTCCACCTACGCCTCCCGATGGATCCGTCAGGGGGTCAGCCGCTGCATCATGGACGATGCCGGCGTGATCCGCGTGCCCCGGTATACCATGGAGCGGATGCGAAAGCTGTTGGCGGCAAAAGCGGCAATGCAGCAGGAGGGTCTGGAACCGGAAACCCGGGAGCTGGCAAAGCGCAGTGACATTCCCGAGGAAAAGGTGCAGCAGCTTTTGGACTTAATGCCCCAGGTCTGTTCCCTGGACGCGCCTGCAGGCGACGGGGAAAACGACGCGCTGCAGACGCTTGTGGAGAACCTGCAGGCAATCCAGCCCCATCAGGAGCTGGTGCGCCGGGAGCTGGAGCACTCTCTGGATACGCTGCTCGGCATGCTGGAACCCCGGCAAAGACAGATCCTGCGGCTGCATTTCGGTATGGAAGACGGCATCTGTCATTCCCTTGCAGAGATCGGCAAAATGCTGGATATCTCCAAGGAACGGGCGCGGCAGATCGAGTATCAGGCAATGGACAAGCTGCGCACCATGGGTGCGGACTTGGGATTGGAGGATTTTCTGCAGTGATGTTATCAGATATGGATATCACCTTTGAGGAGGACGGGCTGGAAGGGCTCTTGCCCGCCGCAAAGGAAGAAAAGAAACTGTCGGCGGCGCAGCTTTTGGCGGCGCTGGACGGTGAAAGCGAAACGGCGCTGGCATCGGCGTTGGATCGTCTTGCGGATATGGGCATTGAGCCGGATATCAGCGACCTGCCCAGTATCAGCACGGATTCGGAAACGGCCAAGCGCCTGCGCATGGAGACGCAGCTGGCGCAGCAGGAGGACTTGCGGCAAGGGCTGGATCCGTCGGATCCTCTGAGAATGTACCTGGAGGAGCTGGCGGCGGTGCCGGTGTGCGGCGATATCTGCTGCCTTGCCCAGCAGCTGCAGCAGGCACAGGAGAAAGAAGCGCTGCAGGGGCAGATCATGGAATTGAGCCTGAGCCGTGTGGTGGAGCTTGCCTGCCAGTATACCGGTCACGGCGTGTTGCTAATGGATCTGATCCAGGAGGGCAGCATGGGACTGTGGGAGCGGCTGGGCGAATATACCGGAGGGAATATTGAACAGTTCCGGGACCACTGGATCAGCTGGTACATGGTAAAAGCGATCGTTATGCAGGCCCATGGCGCAGGTGTGGGACAAAAGCTGCGCCAGGCGGTGGAAGACTACCGGTCAGTGGATGAAAAGCTTTTGGCAGAGCTGGGTCGCAATCCCACAGTGGAGGAACTTGCCGAGGGGCTTCATATGTCCGTGCAGGAGACGCAGGCGGTATCCCAGATGCTGGAAAACGCCAGAGTGCTCCAGCGTGCCAAAAAGCCGGAGCCGGAGGCGCTGCCCCAGGAGGAAGACCAGGCGGTGGAGGACACCGCGTATTTCCAGATGCGCCAGCGGATCACGGAGCTTTTGTCTGGGCTTTCTCCGCAGGATGCAAAGCTTTTAAGTTTGCGCTACGGTCTTGAGGGCGGACTTCCCATGAGTCCGGAGCAGGTGGGCAGCCAATTGGGGCTGACCGTCCAGCAGGTCAATGAACGGGAAGCGGCTGCTCTGGCAAAGCTGCGGCAGCAGAACTAACACAGAAAGAGGTAATCAAAATGGCTAAAACCTATTCTATCGCCATTGACGGCCCTGCCGGTGCAGGAAAAAGCACCATTGCAAAGGTCTTGGCTAAGGAGCTTGGCTATCACTATGTGGACACCGGCGCGATCTATCGCACCGTGGCATATTTTTTGGATCTTTTGGGGATCAGCCCCAAGGATGTGGACGGCGTGGAGCGTTATATCGACGAGCTGACCGTCAATATCGACTACGACGAAGAGGGAAAGCAGCACATGCTGATGAACGGCATGGATGTGACTGACGAGATCCGCACTCAGGATATCTCCCAGAAGGCATCCCTGGTCTCTGCCCACAAGGTGGGCCGGGATATGCTTCTGGATATGCAGCGGGATGTGGCGAAAAAGCATAATGTGATCATGGATGGCAGAGATATCGGCACGGTGGTGCTGCCCAGGGCGACGGTGAAGATCTTTCTGACCGCCTCTGCCGAGGTGCGGGCAAAACGCCGTACCGATGAGCTGACCGCCAAGGGACAGAAGGCGGATTACGCCCAGACCCTAAAGGATATCCAGCAGCGTGACTATCAGGATATGAACCGTCCCATTGCGCCGCTGAAGCAGGCAAAGGACGCGATCCTTGTGGATACCTCCCAGCTTGGGATCGAGGAAGTGATCGCTACCATCAAAAAGATCGTCGGGGAGAAGATCGGAGCATGAGTGTTACCGTTGCCAAAAGCGCAGGCTTCTGTTTTGGAGTGAACCGGGCGGTGGAGCTGGTGGAGCAGGCAGTCCGGGAGGGGAAAAAAGTCGTCACCCTGGGGCCGATCATCCATAACCGCCATGCGGTGCGCCACTTTGAAGAAATGGGCGTAGGTGTGATCAATACACCGCAGGAGGCGCAGCCGGGTACTACGGTGATCGTCCGTTCCCATGGCGTGACCCGGGCGGTCTATGAGGCGCTGGAAAGCCGGGGCGTGGAGATCATCGATGCCACCTGCCCCTTTGTCAAGCGGATCCACGGGATCGTTGCTAAGGCGCAGGAGGAGGGAAGACTCCCCATTATCATCGGCACCCGCTCCCATCCGGAGGTGGAGGGTATCGCCGGCTGGTGTCAGGAATGTAAGATTTTTCAGACCCCTCAGGAGCTGCTTGAATGGTCGCAAACCCTCGAAAATCGGTCGAATTTGCCAATTTGCATGGTTTGCCAGACCACATCCACCGAATCTTTGTGGAATTCGTGCGCCGAAATTGCAAAAAAACAGTTTACTAACCTGAAAATTTTTGATACAATATGTAAAGCTACTGAATCCCGACAAAGCGAAGCGGCAAAATTGAGTGAGATTTGTCAGGCCATGGTCGTTGTAGGAGACACCCAGAGTTCCAACACAGGCCGCCTTGCTATGATTTGCCGGGAGCACTGCGACAGGGTCGTGCTGGTGGATAACGCCAGCGAACTGGAGCCTGAATTCTTTCGCGGTGCACATGATGTTGGAATCACGGCGGGTGCGTCAACACCGGCGTGGATTATAAAGGAGGTCAACAAGACTATGAGCGAAATTACTAATGTTGAGGCTGTACAGGAGGAGAACTTTGCTGAGCTTCTCGAGCAGTCCATCAAGACTTTAAATACAGGAGATAAGGTTACCGGCGTTGTTACCGGAATCGGCGCCACCGAAGTCCAGATCGATCTGGGCACCAAGCATGCCGGCTACATCCCCTACGATGAAGTCAGCAACGATCCTTCCGTCAAGCCTGAGGATATTCTGAAGGTGGGCGACGAGATCGAGGTCTTCGTGGTTCGTGTCAACGACCAGGAGGGCACCTGCCAGCTGTCCAAGAAGAAGCTGGACGGCATGAAGGTTTGGGACGACATGGCTGTCTGGTGCGAGGAGAAGGCTACCGTTGAGGGTACCATCACCGAGGAGAACAAGGGCGGTCTGGTTGCCAATGTTAAGGGCATCCGCGTCTT
>JAZOSG010000055.1:0-9552 GCA_045657005.1 Faecousia sp. | reverse complement strand
AACCAATTGTCATTCCGAGCCAGTTCGCAAACTGGCGTGGGAATCTATTGGTATAGCTTGTTTTTTGAGATTGCCACACCAGTGTGCGCACTGGTTCGCAATGACAACAAAGATTTGCAACTACTCGATAAACTGGAATTTATTTCTCCGTGGAATTTCGGTAAGCACTGGGGGACATATGCATCCGGGCAAGAAACGCCCGGTTGAAGCTGCGGATCGAACCAAAGCCCAAAGACAGGGCGATCTGGCTGACAGGCTGGGTGGTGTTCTTCAGCAGCTCCAACGCGTCGCTGATGCGCAGGGAGGTAATGTAGTCTGTCAGCGTGGTATGAAAAGCATCGGTAAAGATATGGGACAGATAGCTTTCGTTGCAGCCAACAGCCTTGGCGATGGTTTTTCTGGTAACAGGCTGGGTATAGTGGTCATGAAGATAGCGCAAAACAGCCTGCAGCACATCGGGGCTGGCACCGGGCGCATCCGTCAGGGACAAAAGTGTCAACAGTTTCCCCACAGTCACTAAAAGATAGCCCTGCATAACGGTTTTGGATACCTGCTCCTGTTCCCGGTATGCCATGTCCAAAAGCTGCAAAAGGCCGGTATGCTCCCACTGTTCCTTAGATAGCAGAGGTGTTACAGGGCGCTTTTGCTCCAATGTGCCGGATAAAACGGTCAGGTAAGGAGTGATGGGAACGATCAGCACATACCCTTCCACCGCGTGGCTGTTTTCGTAGCCGTGGATCTGGTTGGGAAAGCAGACGAAAACATCCCCTGCCGCCAGCACGATCCGGCTGCTGCCATATAAAACCGTGGCGCTCCCCCCGGTCAGGAAGACCACTTCCAGCGCGTTATGCAAATGGATCGGATAATCCAATGTCTTAGGCATGAAGAAACGAAACTGGTGATTTCCCTGATGCAACAGCTTCATAAGTTCCACCTCCGCACATAATGACTAGTTTTTCTCGAATTTTGGCTTGTATCATAGCACAAAATGGCTTACAATGCAACTATAACATAAAAATAAGAGGTGTTTTTATGAAACTGAACCGACACGCGAGATTTCTCTACCAGCCGGCGTTGCCCCTGGGGAGGAACGGAAGCTTCGTGACCAACAGCAAGGCTCACTGGGACTTGTCCCGAAAAATCGTCGAGGACGGCACGGTGCTGCTGAAGAACGACGGCACACTGCCACTTTCCAAGGGTGCAAAGGTCTGTCTGTTTGGACTGGGCGCTGGCGAATTCCTGTTCGGCGGCGGCGGCAGCGGCAGAGTGTTTACGGAAAAGGCCGTTACTCTGGCTGATGGCCTTGCCCAGGCTGCCCGGGAGGGGAAGATCGAATTTTTCCAGCCCCTGGTGTCATTTTACACCCAGCAGGTGGAGGCTGTGCTTGAAGAAGGCCGCAAGGCAAATCCTACGGCACCGGATTATAATAAGTGGCGCAGTCTGAACCCGATGCATCTGCCGGTACTTCCGGAGGCGCTGTATAACGAGGCAAAGACCTTTGGCGATGTGGCGATCTTCTGCCTTAGCCGCCATTCCTCTGAGGGCGACACCTTCGGCGACCGCAACGGTCAGAAGGGTGACTTTTACCTGTGGGATGAGGAAAAGGAATTGCTGGATCGGCTGACCAAGGACTTTCAGCATATTGTGGTAGTGCTCAACACCTGCGGCAGCGTGTCTGTTACGGAATATCGGGATGATCCCAAGGTGGGCGCGGTGCTGTATGCCCTGTATGGCGGCGGCATTGCCGGCGAGGCACTGACCCGGCTTTTGCTGGGTGAGGCGTATCCCTCCGGACACCTGCAGCACACCCTTACCAACACCCTGGATGATCACCCCTCCACCGCCGGTTACGCAGAGGGGGAAAATTATGTAAACTACACCGAGGACATTTTTGTGGGCTACCGGTACTTTGAGACCTTCGCTCCCAAAAAGGTGGCATATCCCTTTGGCTTCGGTCTGGGCTATACATCCTTTGCTCTTCGCACAGTTTCCGCTGTTCTGGAAAAGAATACGGTCAAACTGGAAGTTTCCGTGACCAACACCGGTGTTTTCCCCGGAAAAGAAGTGGTACAGGTCTATCTGGAAGCACCCCAGGGCAAGCTGGGCAAGGCAAGAAAAGTGCTGTGCGCTTTCCAGAAAACAAAAGAGCTGCAGCCGGAGGAAGAGACGCTTGTCAAGCTGCATTTCGACATCCGGCAGTTTGCGTCCTTTGACGATCTGGGCAAGATCTGCGAATCAGCCTTCGTGCTGGAACAGGGCAATTATACCGTCCATGTGGGAAATAATGTCCGGGATACAGAAAAAGCCTTTACCTTCTCTTTGACACAGGATGTCATCTGCCGCAAGTGCAAGCCCTATATGGCGCCTACCCAGCTGCCCAGCCGCTTGACTGCTGACGGCACGATGGAAACACTGCCCCAGCCAAAAAAGCTGCCCCACCCCATTCGCCGCAGCCGTGTAACGGCGCAAAAGCCGGAGAAGGATTTCTCCCTTGCCAGTGCGCTGGAAACCGACCGGTTTGAAGAATTCCTGGCAACCCTCACCGATGAGGATCTGGGCGAGATGCTCTATGGCCATCCCATGATGAATGTATCCAACACCAATGGCATCGGCATCCCTCCCCGGTACGAGCGCCACGATTTCAAGACCATTCCTCTGGTTCCCACCGCCGACGGCCCTGCCGGTCTGCGGATCCGGGCAGGCAGAGGTGTAAATCCCACCTTCTTCCCCTGTGCGACGGTGATCGCCCAGACCTGGGATCTGCCTCTTGCAAAGAAAATGGGTGTTTGTGTTGCCCGGGAGACCAAGGAAAATAACATCGGCATCTGGCTTGCCCCGGGTATGAACATCCACAGAAATCCCCGGTGCGGCAGAAATTTTGAGTATTACTCCGAGGATCCGCTGACCACCGGTCTGTTTGCCGCTGCCACGGTACAGGGCGTGCAGAGCCAGAATATTGCCGCAACAGTAAAGCACTTCTGCTGCAATAACCGGGAATACAACCGCCGCATCGCCGATTCCCGGGTATCCCAGCGCGCGCTGCGTGAGATCTACCTCCGGGGCTTCGAGATCGTGGTGAAAAAGGCAAGACCCTGGGCGCTGATGACCTCTTACAATCCGGTCAACGGTTCGCAGATGAGTTCCAACTGGGAGGCACTTAACGGTATCCTCCGAGGGGAGTGGGGCTTTGACGGCGTAGTCATGACGGACTGGCGTGCCCTTTCCAATCTGGAAGACGAGATCCACGCCGGCAGCGATGTAAAGATGCCGGAAGTGACCACCACCTTCTACGAAAAAGCACCGGAAACCTGCGATCCCGGAAAAATGATCGCGGAGGGGACACTGGACAGAGGCGCGGCACTTGCCTCCGTCCGCCGGATCCTGCAAATGATGGCGCATTTTGAATAACACCTGGGCTGCCCTGCCAAAAGCCGGGGCAGCCTTTTTTCTGCTGCAATAACAAGCTCCAGTTTTTCGAGCTGTCGCTCGAAGTTGACAGTTAACAGTTGACAGTTGACAGTTGACAATTGGGGTATTTTCCTACGGAAAATGATTTGAATAATCGCCGAAGGCGACGCCTTAACTGTCAACTTTCAACTGTCAACTATCAACTGTTTATCGTACGGCAGTGCGATAAACTGGAATTTAATTTATTTTTCATTCTCAATTCCCAATTTTTATGTTATACTGAGGAAAAAGGAGGTGATGACCGTGGCGAAGCTTTCTGATCCTGTTACCATATTAAAAGGTGTAGGTCCCACCAAAGCAAAGCAATTCGCGCAACTCAATATCTACACGCTGGAGGATCTGATCTGTCATTTTCCCAGGGGCTACGAGGACCGCACAAGGCTTACGACCATTGAAAAGCTGGAGGCGGACAAGCCTGCCTGCTTCAAGGCCATGGTCATGAGCACCCCCAGAACTGCCCACATCCGCAAGGGTCTGGATGTGACAAAGGTGACGGTTGCTGACCACACCGGCAGACTGAACCTGACCTTCTTTAACCAGAAATTCACCACCGACCGGCTTCAGTACGGCAAGGAGTACATCTTCTACGGCGCAGTGTCCGGGGATTTTATCGGCTATAACATGACCTCCCCGGTGTTTGAGGAGCTGGATTCCCAGCCTGTAACCACCCGGCGGGTGCTGCCCATTTATCCTCTGACCGCAGGACTGTCCAACGCCTCAGTGCTGAAGGCAGTGCGGCAAGCCCTTGCCATCTGTGATGTGCCGGCAGAGATCCTGCCGGAGCGCGTGCGCCGGGAGTACGGCATTTTGCCGGCAGAGCGTGCCTACTATGCCATCCATGAGCCCGGCTCCATGGAGGAGGCGGAGCTTGCAAAAAAACGGCTGATATTTGAAGAATTTTTCGTTTTCTCTGCCGGGCTGAGCCTGATGCGTGCTGCCCGGGCAGGCAAGCGCACCGCGCCTTATCAGGCGCTGGCGCTGGAGGAATTTTACGCAGCACTCCCCTTTACCCTGACGGGAGCGCAACGCCGCGCCATTGAAGAAATTTGCCGGGATCTGTCCCGGGGCGCGCCTATGAACCGGCTTGTCCAGGGCGATGTAGGCAGCGGCAAGACCATGGTAGCGGCAGCTGCCGGGTATCTGGCGGTAAAAAACGGCAAGCAGGCAGCGCTGATGGCACCGACGGAAATTCTGGCGGAGCAGCACCACCGCTCTTTGTCCCGTCTTTTAGAGCCTTTGGGCATTCGGGTGAGCCTGCTGACCGGCAGTCTGACACCGAAGAATAAAAAGCTGATTCGTGCCGCGGCAGAAGAAGGACAGACGGATCTTGTCATCGGCACCCATGCCCTGGTCTCCGATACCACGGTCTTTCACGATCTGGGGCTGGTGATCGCCGACGAGCAGCACCGGTTTGGTGTTGCCCAGCGTTCCAAGCTATCGGCCAAGGGGCAGGATCCTCACCTGCTGGTCATGTCCGCTACACCGATCCCCAGAACCTTGGCGCTTTTGATGTACGGCGATCTGGAGGTGTCCATTCTGGACGAGCTGCCCCCGGGGCGGCAGCAGACAGACACCTTTTTGGTAAATGAGAGCTATCGCGCCCGGATCAATGCCTTTATCCGCAAGCAGGTTGCCGAGGGGCATCAGTGCTATGTGGTGTGTCCGGCAGTGGAGGAAAACGGTGATCTGGATCTGAAAGCCGCCACCGTCTGGGCAGAGACGCTGCAAAAGACTGCTTTTCCTGATCTGCGTGTAGCACTGCTCCACGGACAGATGAAAGGCTCGGAAAAAGACGAAGTCATGTCCGCCTTTGCCAGAGGCGAGGCAGATGTGCTGGTGGCTACCACAGTGATCGAGGTGGGTGTGGATGTGCCCAATGCTACGCTGATGGTCATTGAGGACGCGGACCGGTTCGGACTTTCCCAGCTCCATCAGCTCCGGGGACGGGTGGGCAGAGGCGATGCCAAAAGCTACTGCATCCTGACCTCTCACAATAAAAATCCCGAGACCCTGGCACGGCTGAAAGCCCTGTGCAAAACCACCGATGGTTTTAAGATCGCCGAGGAGGATCTAAAGCTGCGCGGACCCGGCGATTTCTTTGGAGCACGGCAGTCAGGCTTACCGGTATTCCGGGTGGCAAATCTTTCCTGTGATCTGCAGACCTTGAAACAGGCGCAGCAGGCCTCCAAAACCTGGATCGAAACAGAGGGTACGGCAGATACCCCCGAAGGCATTGCTCTCAGAGCCCGCATCAGCGAGCTGTTTACCCGAGCAGAGGGCACTATGAACTAAGAATCAAATTTCAGTTTGCTATTCATGCATGATAGGAGGTCTTTTATGAAAAAAATACTTTGTTTGCTTTTGGCACTGGCAGCCTGCTGCCTGCTGATAGCGGTAACTGCAGCAGCGGACACCTCCACAGTGCCCACCACCTGCGCCGCAGGCTGTGAAGATCCTGTCTGGGAGCCCCTACCCTCCGGCAACACCTGGCGCACCCTCTCGGAAGGACACTACCACTATTATCTTACCGGTAATGACAAAACTTACCGTTACACCCCCAATCCCAACGGTAATATAACCAGCACCAACTCCGGCAATGCGGTAACCATCTGTCTGGACTTAAACGGCTACAACATCACCACAGACGGTCGTGCACTGGGCGTCTACAAGAACTGCGTCCTGAACATTATGGACAGCTCTGCTGACCAGACCGGCTATATCCAGGGCAGCACCGGTGACAACAACACCGTAGGCGGCACCATGTTTAACTATGGCACAGTGAACCTGTACAGCGGCACCATGCGCTATGTTTATGACGGTGTGGGCAAAAACCAAACCTACGCCGGCGGTGTTGTTGCGGTGTATGCCGGTGCGCAGCTGAATATGTACGGTGGCAGGCTGGAAGGCGGCGAACTGGTTACCCAATCCGGAGCAACGACTTGCGGCGGTACGATCAGAACCAGTGGCACAGTGAACCTGCAGGGCGGTGAGATCGTCTCCGGCAGTGTTCCGCAGGGGAGCAACGGTCCCTGTATCTATGCCCAAGAGTCCGCACAAGTGATACTGTCTGCCACCGCCAAGGTGGATAATATTTACATCGGCAGCAGCGCTGCCAAAGTGAATATCGACGGCACATATTCCGGCAAGGCAAGGCTGACCTGCGGCAGCTCCGCTGCCCCCTCTGACGGCAAGGTCATCGGCACTGCCACCAACAACCCCAGCATCACCGGCGATCTGTTCTGCACCAACGGTAATGGCTGGCTGGTGAATGTCTCCGGCAGCAGCCTGAAGCTGGCAGCCTACACCCCCACCGGGGATCGGCACTACTGCGAGCATTGCAAGGAAGTGGTCAAGTGGACCTCTCTGACTACCTCCAACTACAAAGCTCCCAATACCGCCTCCGGAGAATACCATTACTATCTGGAAGAAGACCGGCAGCTGTATTTTCAGATCGGCGCGGCAGCTGCAAACAAGATATACTCCACGGTATGCCTTGACCTGTACGGTAAGGCGCTGACCTCTCCGGGCGGCAGAGCGCTGCTTCCCTGGGGCGGCTCCACACTGAACCTGATGGATAGCCTCGGCGGCGGTACTGTCACCGGCTCCGGTGGCACAAACAATCCCAACGGCGGTACGGTCACCGTATCTACCGACGGTCTTTTGAATATGTACGGCGGCACACTGAAATTCCAGTACACCGACGCCAGCACCACAACAAAGGGAGGCACCATCAACCTCAACGGCTCCATGAATATGTACGGCGGAAAAATCGAAGGCGCACAGCTGATCGCCCCTGCCTCCGGCTTTGCCTGCGGCGCAGCGATCTCCGTTAATAAGAGTAACTCCGTGCTGAACCTGTGCGGTGGCGAGATCACCTCCGGCATCCTTCCCCAGGGAGGCAAAGGTGCCTGCGTATATGTGACTGCCGGCAGCAGCGTGAAGCTGTCAGGCAGCGCCAAGGTAGAGGATATCTATTTTGCCGCCAACGAGAAAAAGCTGACCCTCAGCGGCACTTACAGCGGCACCGCCTCTGTCACCTTTGCGGCAAAACCTGCTCTGGGCACGGAAGTGGGCATTGCTGATGAGGATGCGCAGGTTACCGGCATCCTGCGCTGCACCAACGGCGATTGGCTGATCGCGCCCCAGGAGGGCAAGCTGATCGTCACCATCGACGCGCCAGTAACGGTAATAAAAGACACTGCTGAGCAGGGCTATGCGACCCTGCAGGAAGCCATCAACGCCTGCGAAGAGGGCTATGTCAAGCTGTTTAAGCCCATAGAAGAAACTGTCACCGTCAGCCGGGATACGCGGATCGATCTGAACGGCAACAGCATTACCGGCACCGTCACCGTTGCTGAAGGCGCGACCCTTTACGGCATGGACTCCCAGACCGACGACTACACCGTTGCTGACGGGGTCTACGGAACGCTGACCGTCTCCGGCAGCGCCGCTGCCCAGGAGGGCTACCTTCTGGTGACCGAGGGAGAACAGCTGTCCTTCCACCGGGTCACCTTCCAGATCACAGACATGGTCCTGCGCCCCTCTCAGGCAGGCATCTATTATAAGAGTACTTTCTTGGGTGACGAAAAGGTCGCGCTGGCGGTAGAGAGCTTCGGCGTTGCCTTAAGTGTCTATGAAACGCCCACCGTGGAGAATCTTGACACCGTCTGCAGATACTCCGAATTTACCGGCTTTGAATCCGGTGCTGCCGGCAATGCCTCTACCAGCACCCTGCTCAAGGGCATTCTGAAGACCGGAAACAGCGACAGCATCAACACCCGGAATCTGAATATGAATATCTACGGCAGCCCCTACATCAAGACCTCTGGCGGCTACCTGTTCGGCAAGACCCAGTCCAGGGATCTGGCAGAGCTGCTGACCGGAGCGGACGATTCCTTTGATGCCCTCACCGGCAGCCAGCGTTATGGTCTTATGTCACTGTACGAGACCTATTACACGGTTCTGAAAGAGGAGGCACTGCCCAAAATGGCACAGAACAAGGCATCCAACGAAGAGACCCTCAGCATCCTGATGGTAGGCAATTCCTTCTGCTATTACTATGTAGAAGAGCTGTACGGTCTGCTGATGGCAAACCCCGATCCCAACCGTGGCTACAATAAAATAGAGATCTATAACCTGTACTACTCCGGCTGCAAGCTGGACCAGCACTACGACTGGTGGATCTCAGGTGCTGCCAACTATGATCTGTATAAGACCGATGAAAACGGCCGCAAGAAGCAGATCCCTGCTGCCGGCACCGCATGGAATCTGGAGGATACGCTGATGCAGGGCAAGTGGGACTACATCAGCCTGCAGGGTGCCAGTGGCGAAGTCAACTATGTCGGCGGCAGCATTGCGGATAACTGCGCCTCAATCGTAGAAAACGCAGAGCCTTTACTGGATCACTTCCACGAACTGTTCCCCAATGCCCAGCTTTTGTGGCATAGGACCTGGGCATTTGAGATTGGCCGCATTTCCGGCAGCATCACCTATGATGAAGCGTCCCTTGTGGCGTACGACACCGGTATGCAGGCTGCCTGCGACTATATGTGCAACGAATTTGACCAGGATAAGCCTTATGATCTGCTGATGGTCAATTCCGGTGCAGCATGGTCCATTGCAAGAGCGGAAAACGCCAAGCTGGCAACCTCTCTGATCCCCGAAGGTGGACTGTGCGCCCGAAAAGGTGTCCGGAATGAGAATACCTTCCCGTACTATTCCGGCAACGCTAACGCCGGTGACGGCTACCATGACGGCGACATCGGCGGCGGTCAGTTCCTAAACGCCTGTGTCTGGTATGAGACGATCACCGGACAGAGTGTTCTGGAAAACAGCTACCAGCCCTCGCTGGACAACGGCAACTATGCACTGTCTGACCAGCTGGTGGCACTTCTGCGCAATGCTGCCCACGCTGCCCTGAATAAGGAATAACACAAAAGAGCCTGCCGGTTGGCAGGCTCTTTTACATCACCGGAACATAAAATTCCAGTTTATCGAGCTGTCTGCCGACACGCAACCAACCAATTGTCATTCCGAGCCAGTGCTCACACTGGCGTGGGAATCTATTAGGATAACTTAGGTTTT
>JAZOSG010000054.1:0-3244 GCA_045657005.1 Faecousia sp. | reverse complement strand
TTCGCCAGCACCCTCACAGTCGGAGCCGGTGATCAGGGGCGTGTGTACATACACAAAGTCCCGCTCCTGGAAAAATTCGTGGATCGCCATGGCAGCCAGAGAACGCACACGGAACACAGCCTGGAAGGTGTTGGTTCTGGGGCGCAGATGGGTGATGGTACGCAGAAACTCCATGGAGTGCCGCTTGGGCTGCAGAGGGTAATCGCCAGTGGACGCACCTTCGACAGTTACCTCGCTTGCCTGGATCTCAAAGGGCTGCTTGGAATCGGGGGTCTCCACAAGGATGCCCTTGACGATCAGGGCAGCGCCAATGTTGATCTTGGAAACTTCCTGGAAATTTTCAATGGTATCATTATAAACTACCTGCACAGGGGTGAAGTAGGTGCCGTCGTTGAGGACGATAAACCCAAACTGCTTGGAAGGGCGGCGATTCCGCACCCAACCGCCAACAGTTACTTCTTTGCCGATGTAGGCAGCGGTGTTCTTAAAAAGCGCACGAACAGAAATCAGTTCCATAACATTTCCCTCTCTTGGATTGGACTATTTAATAAGTATATGCCAAAGAGGAAGAATTTACAAGTGTTTTTTTATGTGAAGACCTAAATCCTCAACAAATGCGCCGGCGGAGCAGCTGTGCTGCCCCGCCGGTGAGGTAAAATTAATACAGATCGTCGTCGTAGGGCTTGGCATAAGAATTTCCATGGATGTCTGTCATGGAGTCCACATCCACAACGGCTTTGCCGATCCGGTTTCCTGCACAGTCCACAATGATCATCTCCCGATACTCGTGGGACAATTTTGCCATAAAAGCGGCAAAGGCAATGCCGATAATGGACAGGATCAAACAAAGACGCAGAAACAGGAACAGACCGTATAGAAACAGATGGACCATGTAGCGGCCTCTTGCGGAACGCTCAGCCTTCAGCGAGGTGACAAAACTGATCAGCAAACCAGCGATCAGCATAGGCAGACCCAAGGTCGTAAAAAACGGGTCGGCACCGAAGGCTACTGCCAGCAGCATACAGCCGCCGATCATAATTAAATTAAAGCTGGCAAAGGCGCGGAATGCAAGGAAGAACCAGGACAGCAGGGCAATAATGATCAATGCAGGAATCATTTCCATCAACCTTTCTTGCCAAACAGACCCAGCAGCTTTTTAATGGGCGATTCGGCACTGCCTGCGGAGGCAGAGCGGGTACTGTTGCCAACCATTTTCATGAAGCTCTTGCAGCTTCTGGGGTCAGGGGCTTTTCCCGGGAGATAGTCCGGGGTCAGATCAGGCAGATCGCCTGCGGCAAGCATAGATTGCATAGCGGCACCGTATTTTTTGCCCATCTTTTCAGCGTTGTCCTCAATATCGCTTACACTTTGGAACAGCGAGACCAAATCGTCAACATCATACTTGCCGCGCTCAGAACGCATCTCGCCGACACGCTTCAGATGCCATCTTGCTCTGCAGTAGGCCTCAGCGGAGTGATGCAGCTGGCTGTTGGTCAGGCAGCACTCGGCACGGAAGAATTCACCTACGATGGGGAAGCCACCCAGATCCATCAGGGCGCAGGCGTTCATAGCATTGTTCCACCACTTTTCGTGCTCTGCATCGTTCATGGCACCGGAGACCATTTTAAAGCTGTTGGTGAAGTAAGACATCATGGAGTTGTCGGTGACCATGTCTACAGACAGCTCGCCTCTGCATGCAAGGTTATAAAGCATAGAGGTGGCTCTGCCCAGCACCACATAGTCTTCGATGATCATGGACTCCCGTTCATCTGCATCCTGAATAGCCTGATAGTACAGATACTGGCAGTTTAAGTACTGTGCGATGGCGGCGGCATTGGCCTGGGTATATTCACTCATATTCAGCTGCGCTGCTGCATAATTGCGAAGGTCGGTGGCATATTTGTAGCTGCACATAGCAAGCCGTGACTTCGCGCCGGCGACACCTGCCTGATCTGCCTTGAGCAGCCAGTTCACAGCCGTTTCGTAATCGCCCTCCGACATATAATGCATACCTGCCGCAAGGTAGGCATCATCGTCGCCGGCTTCAGCGGCCTTGAGGTACCACTTCACAGCTTCGTCGCTCTCGTTGTTGAGGGAGCAGCAGTTTGCCATGGCGCTGTAAGCAGAGGAATCGCCACTGTTGATTGCCAGCTTGAGCCACTTTTTGGCTTCGGCGTAGCGCTCCATACAAACATAGCAGTTACCTGCCATCAAAGCGCCGTCCTTTTCACCGGCATTATATGCGTTGATCGCCCAGTGAGCAGCATCCTCGTACTCTTCACAGTTAAAGAAGGCCATAGATCCGAAGTACCAAGAGGACGCGACCTCGATCCCTTTGTCGATAGAGGTTGTAAAGAGCTCAATGGCCTCAGCAGGGTCACCGTCGACACCCCAATCCATAGTGTGACACATGCCAAGATAAAGACAACCGTATCCGGGATACTTCTGTTCCAGAACCTGAGACAGGCGAAAAGCCTCGTCGTAATTGTCTTCTCCTATGGCGTCATTGATCGCATCGATTAACTGTTGTTTGTCCATAGAAAACACCTCGTCTTCTTATTTTTACAAGGATGATTTTACCATTTGATAAATTTCCTGTCAATACATTATATAATGTATTCGCTGGATGGGGCAGGTTTGGAAAACAGCGTTCCGGGCGTGATGGCGTTAGTGGTGGAACCCCGGTAAGTGCAGATGTATAAATAATTTTGCATACTCTGGAAAAAGTTGTTGCAAAATAAAAAGCGGCGTGCTATAATACGGCGTGTGTCCTGCGCCGGGCGCGCTACATTGGGATGTCGCCAAGCGGTAAGGCACCAGACTTTGACTCTGGCATTCGTAGGTTCAAATCCTGCCATCCCAGCCAACGACCCGCTAGCTCAGTTGGCAGAGCAATTGCCTTTTAAGCAATGGGTCTGGAGTTCGAATCTCCAGCGGGTCACCAAAACAAAACGGAGGGTACGAAAGTACTCTCCGTTTTGTTTTGGCGCTGGAGATTCGAAAAATTAAATGCAACAGTCCGGTGGACTGTTGCCGTCGCCGGCTGGACGGCGGCGAACCTTTATTTTCGCCAAAGGCGAAAATGCAAACGAATCTCCTGTTGCGGTGCCCGATAAAATCTTCGGGCTTGCGCCGATCCTCGATTTTATCGACCGCAGCCACCCGCTCGCCTCCTTTTCTCCGCCGCTGGCGGCAGTCGGCTCGCTCCCCAGCGGGTCACCCATGACAGCGGCAACGCGGTTGT
>JAZOSG010000053.1:0-5047 GCA_045657005.1 Faecousia sp. | reverse complement strand
CCGCCGGGGGTGAAGGCATCGGTTTTCCTTCTGTGCTTGGTCACAGAGTAATGGTTGACCATGGAGTCCATATTGCCGCCGGACACCAGAAAGCCCAGCCGGGGTCTTCCCAGTACAGCGATGGACTTGGGATCTTTCCAGTCCGGCTGGGAGATGATACCTACGGTGTAGCCGGCGTTTTCCAGTACCCGGCTGATGATGGCGTGCCCAAAGGAGGGGTGGTCCACATAGGCATCCCCGATGACATACACAAAGTCACAGCACTCCCATCCCCGGGCAAGCATATCCTGTTTTGAAATCGGCAGAAAGTCCATAAAAAGCCTCCGCATGGGTTTTCTTTAGTATAGCACCTGCGGAGGAAAAATGGAACTGGGAATTTCAGATGTTACGATTTTCCGAATCTTCTGGGCTGTGGGCAAGCTGCTGATACAGCCCCACCGCCTGGGTGACGCCGTATTTCTGCGCGTCCTCCAAAAGTGTGACAAGATCCTCTCTCTCTCGCAAAAGCTGAAAAACAGCGGTATTTTCCGTAAGGCGGATATTGTAGCGGCAGTGCAGCTCCGGCTCTTCAAAAACCGGCTCATCAAGAAGGGCGATGTCTGCCGGTTCGACCTGACTTCCCTGGGTATCAACAGTGATCCGCTCAGCCTCCAGCGCCGCCTCCAGCCAAATTTCCCGTCCTTTCCAGGGCGCAAGATGCTCCTGCAGCGGCACATGCAATGGCGGCGGCTCTAAAAATACCGGACAGGAAAGCGCGGCGGCGTATTCCGCTGTCACACCCACAGGACAGGGAAGTCCTTGGGTCAAAGTCTTGACGATTTCCGTTGCTCCCGACCTTTGCAGATCCAATAAAAAGCAGCTTGGTTTCAATTGTTCATATAAAAGGCGCAACTGCTCTAAAATAAGACCGGGGTCATGCCCCTGCACCGGTGTCCGGTCGTTGAGGATGATCATAGAGCCCTCCGGAAGCGACGGGGGCAGATTGGAAAGACCTGTTCCGTAGCAGGAAAAATGACATGCCATCCACGCTGTATGCTCCGGCAGCTTTGCCGCGGCGGTAAATTCCGCCCCGGTCATAGCGAGGTAGCAGCGCATTTTCATGGACAAACGCCCCCTCCTGTGATATAATCCTACCGTAAATCTATGAATCGGGGAGTGCTGATATGTCTTTTCCCTTGCTGCCGACCCTTTGCGCCGACGCGCTGACAGACCTGACAGCCGATATGCTGCTGGAACGGAATATCCGGCTGCTGATGCTGGATTTTGATAATACCATCGTTCCATACACTACCGATGTCCCGGATCACCGGATGCTGACCTGGCTCCATGAAATGAACAAGTCGGAGATCCGGCTGTGTGTGGTGTCCAACAGCCGTAATTCCCGGGTAAAGATCTTTTGCGAAAAATACGGTTTGGACTGTATCACCCATGCAAAAAAGCCCTTTTCCAAGGGTATCCGCCAGTGCATGGAAAAGTACGGCATTCCGGCCCAAAACTGCGCCTTGGCAGGAGATCAGATCTATACCGACACCCTGGGCGCCAATTGCGCCGGTGTCCAATCGATCCTCGTCCGGGCGATCCATAACCATACTATCTGGTTAAAGCTGCGCCATGTGGCGGAAATGCCCTTTATTTATGCTGCAAGAAACAGGAGAATCACGAAATGAAGAACATTGAAAAATATTTGTCCCTTTTAGGTCAAGAGGTGGACGGCCTGCTGCTGACCAGCCGCTACACCCGCTTTTACGGCACCGAGTGCGATATTGCTGAGGGTGTTGCCATCGTCGCAAGATCCGGCTGCCGCTACTTTACTGACAGCCGTTATATTGAGGCTGCCCAAAAGGGCATCCGGGATTTTACGGTCATAGAAATGAACCGGGCAAATCCCTACAATCAGCTTTTGAACGATGCCATCGCCCAGCTGGGCATCCAGCGCCTTGGCTATGAGGAGGGCTACCTGACTGTTGCGGAGTTCAGCGCCTTTGAAAAGGAACTGAAAGCCCAATTGATCCCCTACGGCGCAAAGATCAATAGCTTCCGCGCTGTGAAGGAGCAGTGGGAGCTGGAGCGGATGCGCAAGGCACAGGCGATCACCGACCGGGCGTTTTCCGAGGTGATCACCCGGATCAAAGCCGGCATGACGGAAAAGCAGCTGCAGGCAGAGCTGATCTACTGCCTGTATAAAAACGGCGGCGAGGGGCTTGCCTTTGACCCCATCGTGGTCTCCGGCCCTAATACCAGTCTGCCCCACGGCGTTGCCACGGACCGGGTGATCCGGGAGGGCGACTTCATCACCATGGATTTTGGTGTGATCGTTGACGGCTACTGCTCCGATATGACCCGGACTGTGGCGGTAGGCTACGCCACGGAGGAAATGAAAAAGGTCTACGAAACGGTGCTTGCTGCCCAGACGGCAGGCATTGCTGCCACCAAAGCTGGCGCTACCGGTCAGCAGATCGACGGCGCTGCCCGTAAGGTCATTTCCGATGCCGGCTACGGCAAATTCTTCGGTCACGGCTACGGACACAGCATCGGCATGGAGTGCCACGAAGCGCCCAACTGCAATCCTTCCGGCACGACGCCCATGGAAGAGGGCATGGTCAGCTCTGCCGAGCCGGGGATCTATTTGCCGGGAAAATTCGGCGTTCGCATCGAAGATCTGGTGATTTTTACTGCCGACGGCTGCGAAAATATCACCCAAAGCCCCAAAAACCTGATGATTCTGTGAAAAAGTTAATATTTGCTCTTGCAATCAGGCAGATTTTGGGTTAGAATATATGCGCTAAAGCTATGTATAAAACACCGATTTTAGGAGGATAAATAAAAATGATTTCTGTCAGCGATTTCAGAAACGGCATCACCTTTGACATGGACGGCAAGGTCATGCAGATCATCGAGTTCCAGCATGTCAAGCCCGGCAAGGGTGCGGCTTTCGTCCGCGTTAAGATGAAGAATGTCATCACCGGCGGCGTAACTGAGACCACTTTCAACCCCAACGATAAGTACCCCACCGCTTACATCGAGCGTAAGAAGATGGAGTACTCCTACTCCGACGGCGATCTGTACTACTTCATGGACGGCGAGACCTACGAGCTGATCCCCATCGAGAAGAGCGCCCTGGACGACAGCTTCCGCTTTGTCAAGGAGAACGATACCTGCACCGTCATGAGCTACAAGGGCAATGTTTTCGGTGTTGAGCCTCCCCGTTTCGTGGAGCTGGAAGTCACCGCTACCGAGCCTGGCTTTGCCGGCAATACCGCTACCAACACCCTGAAGCCTGCCACCGTGGAGACCGGTGCTGAGGTCAAGGTGCCCCTGTTCATCAACGAGGGCGAAAAGATCCAGATCGATACCACCACCGGTGAGTATCTGGGTCGTGCGAAATAAGGAGTAATTTATGACGATTTCCGAAGAAGCAGCATACCTGAAGGGTTATCTGGAAGGCTCCGGCCTGGATACTGAAAAGCCTGAAGGCAAGATGATCGAGCGCATCGTAGACCTGCTGGGCAGAATCACCAAGCGGCTTGCCGATGTGGAGGAGACCACCATCGCCATCTCCGACGAGCTGGACGAGATCGAAGAGGATCTGGATGCTATCGAAGATTACATTCTCGATGAAGAGGATGACTACGATGACGAGGACGACTTCGAGGATTGGGACGATGATGACGAGGACTACGACGAGGAAGGCTTCGACTTCGGCGACGAGGACTCCATCATCTACGAAGTGAAGTGCGCCTGCGGCGAGATCATTAACTTCGACGAAGATACCCTGGAGGAAGGTTCTATGACCTGCCCCAACTGCGGCGAGCTTCTGGAGTTCTCTCTGGAAGACGACGAAGAGGACGCACAGCCCTTCTAATATCTGATTGTATCAACGCTCCCACTGACACCCGTCAGTGGGAGCGTTATTGTATAAGAATACAGCCGCAGGCAGTGCCTGCGGCTGAGGTTTTATTATCCCTGGCGCATGATGCGCTTTCTTGCGATATTGATGGGACCTTCGGACATGTGGTTGATCCAGGCAAGGCTCTTGCCGCAGCCGTAGGCAACGCAGGAGTCCGGATCATCCGCAACGGTGCAAATGATCCCGGTGCGCTCACTCAGCAGCTGCTCCATGCCGGCGATCTGACTGCCGCCGCCGGTCAGGGTAATGCCATTGTCAGCGATATCGCCCACCAGCTCCGGAGAGGTGTCCTCCAGAACAGACAGCACTTCATCTGCCAAAAGCCGTGCAGGACGGCGCAGCACCTCATAGATCTCGGAGGAAAGCAGTGTCAGCTCCCGGGGCATACCGGTTTTGGCGTCTCTGCCCTTGACCAGCATACTGATATCCTCCTGACGGGGATAGACACAGCCAATCTGGATCTTAATATCCTCAGCGGTTGTCTGCCCGATCACAACGCCGTGCTTTCTGCGGACATAGCGCACGATAGCATCGTCAAAGGCGATACCGGCGATCTTGATGGAAGAGGACACGGCGACACCGTTCATGGTCAGCACGGCGATGTCTGTCGTACCGCCGCCAATGTCGATCACCATATGTCCGTTAGGGCCGCTGATGTCCAGACCCGCACCCAGAGCAGCTGCCATGGGCTCTTCGATCAGATACACACGCCGGGCGCCTGCCTCAATGGCGGCGTTGATCACAGTACGCTCCTCCACCTCAGTCACACCGCTGGGCACGCAGATGACAACTCTGGGCTTAGGGTTAAACAGGGAGGACTTGATGGCGGAGCGGAACAGGATCTGCAGCATCTTGACGGTCATTTCATGGCCGGAGATCACGCCGTCCTTCAGCGGATGCATGGCAACCACATTGCCCGGCGTTCTGCCCAGCATGTTCCGGGCGGCAGCGCCTACCTGTAAAATTTTGCCGGTATTTTTATCCACGGCGACTACAGAGGGCTCACGGATCACAACACCTGCGTTATCGGTGCTGATCAGCACATTGGAAGTACCCAGGTCGATGCCCAGGTCGTTGGAGAAAAATTGAAAAGCCATTTATTTTCACCTACATATCATTTCTTATCATGTTCCGCCGCAG
>JAZOSG010000052.1:0-6594 GCA_045657005.1 Faecousia sp. | reverse complement strand
CGCCGCCAAACACCTCGCTGAAGATATCCCCAAAACCGCCGAAACCGCCAAAGCCGCCGAAACCGTCAAAGCCTGCGCCGCCGCCACCGAAATTCGGGTCGACACCGGCAAAGCCGAACTGGTCATACTTGGCACGCTTGTCGTCGTCGGACAGCACCTCGTAGGCCTCGCCCAGCTCCTTGAACTTTTCTTCCGCTTCCTTGTCACCGGGATTTCTGTCCGGGTGATACTTCATGGCGCTTTTGCGGTAGGCTTTTTTTATCTCCTCGGCACTGGCGCCCTTTTCAACGCCCAGCACCTCATAATAATCGCGCTTATTTTCTGCCATAATCGAATCCTCAAAATACACCTAAAAGGGGCGGCTTGCTCCGCCCCTTATGGGGTCAAGTCTTAGTCGACAGTCTCGTAGTCCGCATCGACTACGCCGTCGTCACCGGGCTGTGTGCCTGCCTGACCGTCCTGAGGAGCGGCCTGCTGGTACAGCTTTTCGGACACTGCGTAGAATGCCTTCTGCAGCTCATCGGAGGCAGCCTTGATCGCCTCAAGGTCAGTGCCCTTGTTGGCTTCCTTCAGCTTCTCTACAGCAGCCTCGATGGAAGACTTCTCCTCGGCAGAGATCTTGTCACCCAGCTCGCCCAGGGTCTTCTCAGTCTGATAGATCAGATGCTCGGCGTTGTTGTGGGTGTCTACCTCTTCCTTGCGTGCCTTATCCTCGGCAGCGTACTGCTCAGCTTCCTTAACAGCCTTATCGATATCCTCCTGGCTCAGGTTGGTGGAGGCCGTGATGGAGATCTGCTGCTCCTTACCGGTGCCCAGATCCTTAGCGGAGACCTTTACGATGCCGTTGGCATCGATGTCAAAGGTGACCTCGATCTGCGGTACGCCGCGGGGTGCCGGTGCAATACCGGTCAGCTGGAAGCGGCCCAGGGTCTTATTGTAGGCAGCCATCTCACGCTCGCCCTGCAGCACATGGACCTCAACGGAGGTCTGGCCGTCAGCAGCAGTGGAGAAGATCTGGCTCTTACGGGTGGGAATGGTAGTGTTACGGTCGATCAGTCTGGTGAACACGCCGCCCATGGTCTCAATGCCCAGAGACAGGGGGGTAACATCCAGCAGGACCACATCCTTGACATCGCCGGTCAGAACGCCGCCCTGGATGGCTGCGCCAACTGCCACGCACTCGTCGGGGTTGATGCCCTTGAAGCCCTCGCTGCCGGTGATGCCCTTAACCGCCTCCTGAACAGCAGGGATACGGGTAGAACCGCCAACCAACAGGACCTTGTGCAGATCGGAGGGCTTCAAGCCTGCGTCGGACATAGCCTGACGGACAGGCTTCATGGTGCGCTCCACCAGGTCTGCAGTCAGCTCGTCAAACTTAGCACGGGTCAGGTTCACATCCAGATGCTTGGGGCCGGTAGCGTCGGCAGTGATATAAGGCAGGTTCACAGCGGTGCTGGTCAAGCCGGACAGCTCGATCTTTGCCTTCTCGGCAGCTTCCTTCAGGCGCTGCATAGCTACCTTGTCATTGGTCAGGTCGATGCCCTCAGCCTTCTTAAACTCGGCAACCAGGTAGTCCATGACTCTCTGGTCGAAATCGTCACCGCCCAGACGGGTGTCGCCTGCGGCAGCCAGAACCTCTACGATGCCGTCGCCGATCTCCAGAATGGATACATCGAAGGTACCGCCGCCCAGGTCGTAGACCATGATCTTCTGCTCATTTTCCTTGTCCAGACCGTAGGCCAGCGCAGCCGCGGTGGGCTCGTTGATGATACGCTTGACATCCAGTCCGGCGATCTTGCCGGCGTCCTTAGTTGCCTGACGCTGTGCGTCAGAGAAGTATGCAGGAACAGTGATGACCGCCTCGGTGACGCTCTGACCCAAATAAGCCTCCGCGTCTGCCTTCAGCTTAGCCAGCACCATGGCGCTGATCTCCTGGGGGGTGTAGTTCTTGCCATCGACAGACACATGGTAGTTTTCGCCCATGTGACGCTTGATAGAAGCGATGGTGCGGTCAGCGTTGGTAACTGCCTGACGCTTTGCCACCTGACCAACCATACGCTCGCCAGTCTTGGAGAATGCCACCACAGAGGGAGTTGTTCTGCCGCCCTCTGCGTTGGCGATCACAACAGGCTCGCCGCCTTCCAGAACCGCTACGCAGGAATTGGTAGTACCCAAGTCAATACCGATAATCTTTCCCATAATAATTTCCTCCTATATAAATGAAAAATTGTTTACATGTTAGTTAGCGACCTGCACCATGGCAAACCGCACGATCTTTTCACCCAGCTTAAAGCCCTTCTGGAACACCTGGGTGATGGTGTTTTCCTCGACGCCTTCTTCTTCAGTGTGCATCACCGCGTTGTGGATATTGGGGTCAAAGGTCTCTCCCACCTGACCGAAGATCTCCACGCCCAAGCCGTTAAAAATGCTTACCAGCTGGGTCATGGTCATTTCCACGCCCTTTTTATAAGCGGCATCCTCGGTTTCCTGCTGCAAGGCGCGCTCCAGATTGTCATAGACCGGCAGCAGCTTTTCCACCGCGTCCGCCTTGCCGTTACCGTAAGACTGCTCCTTTTCCTTCTGGCTCCGCTTGCGGAAATTGTCATAATCCGCTGCCAGTCTCAGGTAGCTGTCATGCTCGGCATTGTATTTTTCCTCCCAGGGATCGACCTGAGGTGTTTCCTCTGCAACTGCCTCGGCAGTCTCAACAGTCTCCTGGGCAGGTGTTTCCTGGTTATCTTTTTTCTTCTTAGCCAATTTTATGCCTCCTCATTGGATTCTTCCGTCCCACCGGGCAGCTGCATTTGCTCCGGCTTAGCGAACAACTTCGAAAGGCTCTCGGCAAAGTAAGAAAGCCTTGCGGTGACCTTTGCATAATCCATCCGGGTGGGACCCACTACGCCGATCATGCCCTGCATGCCGTCGCCTATGTCAAATTTGGTCATGACCACTGATGTGTCCTTCAGTTCCTGCGCCACATGCTCCGGACCAACCAGAACCTTAGTGCCGTTGGCGTTCTGCATCACAGCAGGCAGGTTTGCCAGGGTCTCCTCGTCCAGAGAGGTCAGCAGCCGCTGCGCCTTATCCACATCCCGGTACTCCGGCTGACCCAGCAGCCGCATCTGTCCGGCAACTGCCATGTTGGTGCCGCCCTGGCGGTTCAGGGTCTCGGCGGTGAACTCCATGATCACCGGCACAAGGCTTGCCGCCGCCCCTGCGGAATTCATCACACGCTCCAAAAGCTCCGGAGAGAACTCCTCCGGCGAGATTCCGGTCATGGTGGCGTTAAGCACGGCGCTGAGCACCTTCAGATCGCCTTCAGACACATTCACCGGCAGCTTGATCAGCTTGTTGACCACTTCCTCGTTGGACAGCATGATCACCAGGATCACACTCCCCTGTCCGGCAAGGATCATTTCAAACCGCTTTACCGTCGCGCCCATCTGCCGGGATGCCACAGAGATCGCCGGAAGGTCTGTTGCCTGAGACACCAATTTAGCGACCTTTTCCACGATCTTGTCCACACGCTGCATTTTTTCCTCGATAGCAGTGTTGATGGACTTGGTCTCATCCAGGCTCAGCCGGTACTCCAGCATCAGCTCATCCACATACAGCCGGTAGCCTGCGGCGGAGGGAACACGCCCGGCACTGGTGTGGGGCTGCTCCAGATAACCCATAGCGGTCAGATCCGCCATTTCGTTGCGAATGGTTGCGGAGGAATACTGCATATCCGGCAGCTCCGTGATCGCCTTGGAGCCCACAGGCTCAGCAGTGCGGATATACAGATCCACCACAGACCGCAGCACTTTTTTCTTGCGTTCGGTCAGTTCCATACACATCCTCCTTTTCTTTAGCACTCTTTTTGCCTGAGTGCTAAGCACACTATACACTAGAGTGCTAAAAAAGTCAAGTCCTCCAATTATAAATTATTTTTGAACACCATAGTATGCCCAAAAATCCGATTTATCGAGGTGTTTCATTTTTTCAAAACGCTTGACCCGGGTGGATGCTCACATTATAATAATGTTCAAGAAATATAAGGGGGGAAACCACTATGCTCAAACGAACTGCCTTTTCCGTTTCTGCCTGCGTTTTACTGCTGGCGCTGTGCCTGTTCCTGCACCCCACCCAGGCAAACGCTGCGGTGGAGGACACCGTCCCGGAGGGCTTAGTCTATACCTTGACTGACGGTAAAGTCACGGTCACTGACTATACGGGCTCTGCGTCCGCCCTGGTCATTCCCGAAACCATCGAAGGCCAGCCGGTAGCAACCATCGGAAACTCCGCTTTTCGCTCCTGCAACACTTTGACCAGCGTGGTCCTTCCGGACAGCGTGACCCAGATCGCCTACGATGCCTTTGGCAGCTGCCATAATCTGCAGACCGTCACCATGCCGGACAAGCTGGAAAGCATTGGTAACAGCGCTTTTTACAACTGCAAAAGCCTGCAGAATATCACGATCCCGGCAACCGTCACCCAGATCGGCGAAGACGGGACCTTTTATTACTGCAATTCCTTAGAATACATCAACATTATGAATCTGGAAGCCTGGTGCGGTTTCCGCTTTGAGTGGGACGGTGCTCCCCATGCAAAGAATCTATATGTAGATGGCAAAGCTGTAAAGGATCTGGTGATTCCCGAGGGGATCACGGATATCGGTGCGTATCTTTTTTCCGGCTGCACCGGACTGGAAAGCGTGACGATCCCTGCCAGCGTTGAAAAAATCGATTACGATGCCTTTTCTAACTGTAGCGGTCTAAAGGCGGTATACATTTCCGATCTGGAAAGCTGGTGCTCGATCCAATACTATTCTAAGTATTCCTGGTCCGCACCGAACACTTTAATGCAGTGTGCCAAAAATCTATACCTGAACGGCAAGCTGGTGGAAGATCTGGTGATCCCGGACACCGTCACAGAAATTGCTTACTACGCGTTCCAGTCCTGCACCGGTATCCAGAGCGTCTCTATCCCGGAAACTGTGCAGTCCATTGGTTTTTACGCATTTGAAGACTGTTCTGGTTTGACCAATGTCTCCTTTAACGAGGGAATTGAGTCCATTGGCAGCTATGCATTCCAAAATTGCACCAGCCTGTTGTCTGTCTCCCTGCCCGAAAGCCTTACTAAAATCGGGGAGTCTGCATTTAACGGTTGTACCGGTTTGATCCGCGTTTCTATGGGGGATAATGTACTCCAAGCTGGCAGCCACACTTTTACGGATTGTACCAATCTTTCCCGTGTGACCCTTTCTGCCAAGCTCAAAGCCATCTCCTATGGCATGTTCAAAAACTGCTCATCCCTATCCAAGATCACCGTCCCGGATAGCGTAACCAATATTGATCACTATGCCTTTGACGGCTGCAGCAGTCTTGCCAGCATCAACATTCCCAGCAGCGTCACAACTGTCGGCGACGATGCGTTTAGCGATTGTTCCTCTTTGTCTGCTGTACATATTACAGACCTGGAAAACTGGTGTAAGATCGCCTTTTATTATCACAGTGAATGGCCCTCTTTGAGCACCAACCCCCTATACTATGCCAATGATCTGTATCTGAACGGCGAGCGTATCACAGACCTTGCGATTCCGGACAGCATCACCCAGATAAACAACACTGCATTTACCGGCGGCAGCTTCACTTCCGTTACACTTCCCGATGGTATTACATCCATTGGAGAGTCCGCTTTCTACAGCTGCAAAAATCTGACTCAAATCACCATCCCGACAGGGATAAAAACGCTGGAAAAAAGCGTTTTCTCTAACTGTACCTCCCTGGAGGAGATCTCCCTTCCGGAGAATCTGCGATCCATCGGCAGCTACGCTCTTTCCTATACCGCACTAAAAAAGCTTGATCTTCCGGCTCATCTGACTTCCATTGGAGAAAGCGCATTTTCCAACTGCACCGCCTTGACGGAGGTCACCGTTCCCGGCGGCGTCGCGCTGCTGAACGCCTACGCCTTTGCAAACTGTACGAATCTGTCTGTCGTGCGTCTGGAAGAAGGCATTGAGCAGATCGGAAGCTATGCCTTCACAGGCTGCGAAAATATTGCGTACATCGTTCTGCCGGAAAGTCTGTGGAGCATTGTGGCAAACGCATTTTCGGAAGCATACTCTTGGGAACCCACCGCAACGGTATGGCATGTGCTATATGCCGGCACTGCGGAAACCCGGGAAGAAATGATCATCGGTGAAAACAACGCAACTCTTCTGGATGCCACATGGCATTATGAAGCGGACGAGCGCTATATCAAAGCACTGAGCGAAGATGCCTGCGCATATGAATGTACACTCTGCGGCGAAACTTATGGGCAGGTACAAGGAACCGGCGATTTTGATAGCGACGGAGCTGTGACTGACAGCGATGCTCTGTATCTTTTGCGGTACACTCTGTTCCCGGACAGGTATCCTGTTTCTGCCGATGCGGATGTGGACTGCGACGGCTTTGTCACCGATGCGGACGCGCTGTATCTTCTGCGGTTCACCCTGTTCCCGGATCGGTATCCGCTGTATCCCTCCAAGAAAACGCTCTGAATGACCACGCCCACGGGTTCCTTAACTTCCAGATCCCGGGGGTTTGGTTGAGGAACCCCGTTTTATCA
>JAZOSG010000051.1:0-6235 GCA_045657005.1 Faecousia sp. | reverse complement strand
AAGGAGGGCGTTATTGCCGAAGTTAAGAAGCGCGAGCATTATGTCAGCCCCAGCCTGAAGCGTAAGCAGAAGTCTGAAGCTGCCCGTAAGAACAAGAGAAAGTTCTACTAATTCTCCCTCTTGCAATATTGCTCAAAACCCAACGGACATCCGTCCGTGTGGTTGTTTTTTGCATTTGCATGATTGACGAACACCGTAAAATCGGGTATTCTTAAGAAAAATGGAAGGCGGTGGGCGAATGAAAGGAAACAGAATGACCGGCAGGCTTTTGTGCGCTTGCCTGCTGCTGGTAGCCCTGCTGATCCCTGCACAGGCAAAGACCGTCAGTGTCACGCCGTTAAATGATTTTGTATATGAACTGCTGCCGTCGGGCAATGTGCTTTTGAGCCAATATGTAGGGCAGGGAAGTACCGTAGTTGTCCCCGGCACATATACCGTCGAACAGACGGAGCGTGCTGTGGAGCTGGCATCCAAAACGGTCTTTTCAAAGAATACTGCCATTACCTCTGTCATTTTGCGTCCGGGCGTTTTATTTCAAAATAACTCCATGGAATATCTGTTTTACGGATGTGAAGGGCTGAAGCGCATTGATTTGTCCGGTTTGGAGACTGGGGCGGTCACCTCTATGAAGGCGATGCTCAGCGGCTGTAAAAAGCTGTCCCAGCTGACCGGTTATGAAAACTGGGATACCGGTTCACTGAAATCGATCGCTTACATGTTTGACGGAACGGCAAGTCTGAAAGCCGTGGATTTAAGCGATTGGAAGCTGTCCCAAATCGAAAATACCGCCTGGTGCTTTCAAAATTGTGCGGCAAGCAAGATCCTGCTGCCGGACGATCTGGCGGTGATCAGTGCCGGCTTTTTGAACCATGCGGCAAATTATGCCGGCAGTACCTTCACTGTCCCATCCGGGGTCAGAACCATCGGTTATGCCCACACCATTTATGATTTTGCCACTAACGATTTTACGGAATTTCGGGTGGCGGAGGGGAACGAAAGCTATAAAGCTGTGGACGGTATATTGTACTCTGCCGATGGAACGCAGCTGCTGGCGATCCCCCGGGGCAAGACCTTTGAAGACGGCGTTTTCCAGATCCCGGAGGGTGTGACCTTCCTTGGAGAACTGAGTTTTTCGCGCAATCAGAATGTCCAAACGGTGGTATTGCCAAATTCCTATACCCTTCAATATATCCCCCTTCATGATCCGGCCTACATAACCTTTGAGGATACAGGAAACCTCAATGCAGGTTTGAACCTGAATATTGCGATCTACTGCTATACGGGGATCACCGCGTATCAGGTGAAGGCGGACAATCCTAATTACCAAAGCTTAGACGGTATCCTCTACAGTAAGGATATGACTGCGCTGGTGGCGGTCCCTACCCGGTATGAGGGCTATATCCGGATCCCCGAGGGTGTAACGGACTGGCAAAGCCGAGCCATGTGGTGCGCCGGGGATTCTGTGGCGGCGATGATGAAAAACTGCAGCGGTGTTTATATTCCTGCCTCTATGACAAATATTGGGCTGGATCAGGTGGACAAGCTGAACCGCATCAAAACCCGTATTCCGCAATTTACCATCAGCGTCAGCAGTGAAAATCCGCTGTACTATGTGGACGATGCCGGTAAGCTGATGAAAAAACCATTGCTGACAGATATGGAGATCACGCTGGACGCCACCTCTGTTATTTACGATGGCACAGAAAAAACGCCAAAGCCGGTAATCATGCATAAGGGAAAGACCCTGTCAGAGGGCGAGGACTATACAGTTACCTATGCCAACAATATCAATGCAGGCACTGCTTGGCTCCAGATCACAGCGCTTAAAAATCAGTACGGCACTACAGAGTGCACCTTCACCATTGAACCGGCAGTGCCGGAGTATACCCTGCCTGAAAACCTGACAGTGGTCTACGGAAGCTCCTTGAATACCAGATCCTTACCGGAGGGCTTTTCCTGGGCAGAGCCGGACACGATCCTGGGAGATGTAGGACAGTACGCATGCCTGCTTGATTACACAGCAAACGACCCGAACTACCGGGATGTGGAAAACATTCCTGTGACCGTAACTGTCACGCCCAAACGGTTGAAGGCGGATAGTTTCCTCCTTGCCGCCTGGTATCCCTGGACAGGGACAAATGCTGCGCCGGAACTGACCGTTTTAGACGGCGAAACAGAGATTCCCAAAGACGCGTATCAGGTTACTTATCAGAATAATACCGGCTTTGGAAGGGCAACGGCGGTGGTGGAAGACTGCCCCGGAGGGAATTATACTGTTTCCGGCAGCAAACACTTTTGGATCGTTCCGGGGCCTGGCCTACTGACGGTGTGCCTGACGCTTCTTTGGTGCGCTACCACCGGAAGACACTGCCTTCCTAAAAGAACAGTCGTACGGTTAAAGAGGCGACCAAAAAACCGGTAAGATCCGCAATCAATGCCGCAGGGATGGTGTAGCGTGTCTTCTTGATCCCTGCCGCGCCGAAATAAACGCTAACGGTATAAAAGGTCGTTTCGGTGGAGCCGAGCATCACGGCAGCAGTCCTGCCGATCAGTGAATCCACGCCGTACTGTGCCATTAGATCTGCCCCAACAGCCAGTGCGGCGCTGCCGCTGATCGGGCGGATCAGCACTAGCATAGCGGTTTCCGGTGGAATACCAAATAGCTTGAACACCGGCGCAAAGAAACGGCTGATCATTTCCACAGCTCCGGACGCCCGGAGCATGGTCACTGCGGTCAAAAGCAGGATCAGCGTTGGGATCAGGCTGAAAAGCAGTTTTAAGCCGTCTGCCGCGCCTGAGAGCATGATGTCGTAAGCATTTTCTTTTTTGCGCAGCGCCAGCGCTGAAGCGCCGAAAAGCAGCAAAGGAACGATATAGTCCGTCATTTGCGCCACAGCTTTCCCATGACCCACGCAGCCGCCAGTCCCAGCCCGGCAGAGCATACGCTGGTGACCCAAACGGCAGGCAAAATATCAAAGGGTGTGGTGCAGCCCAGAGAGGTCCTCACGGCCGCAACGGTAGCAGGGATCAGCTGGATCGAAGCGGTGTTCAGTACGATCAGCCGGCACAGCTCATTGGAGGCAGTTCCGTCACCGCGCCGTGTGGCAAGTCGCTGGGCTGCCTGGATCCCCATGGGTGTGGCGGCGTTACCCAATCCCAAAAAGTTGGCACAAATGTTGGCACTCAAACTGCAGGCAAGGTGACGGTCCTCCCGGGTGGAGGGGAAGATCCGCTGAAGCAGCGGTTTTAACAGCTTTGATAAAAAGCCTGTAAACCCTGCCTTTTCCATCAGACGCCCTACGCCTGTCCACAGGCAGATAGAGCCTGCCATGGATACCGCCAGCGTAACGCCTGCCTGCGCCCCCTGGGGCACAGCTGATGCCAGCTCACTGCCTCTGCCCAAAACCAATGCCGCTGCCAGCGATATTGCTACGATTCCCGTAAAGATCCAACTCATAACCATTTCAGTCACCTCACAGTGCAAACTATGCACCCGGAGGAAGGGAAATGCCCGTTACAGGAGGAGAATATGCTGATAATTCGCGCACAGTTTCATTATTTGCAAAAGGCAGGCTCTGCCATCACACGACCTGTGCCTCAATATTATAATTTCTTCCATTTTCCCACGCCTATTGAAATTGAGATAGACGGCAAGCGCTTTACGACCCAACCCAATGCCTGCATTTTCTCGCCGCCTAAACAGCCTCGGGGCTTCTATTTTTCTCAAGATACCACCATGAATTGGATACACGCTTACCCTGAGATCAAGCCCTTGCTGGAAAAATACGAAATTCCTCTCAATACAGTTTTTTATCCCCGCAACACCGGCTTTATTTCTGATCTGTTCCGGAAAATGAAAATGGAGATCCTGCAACAAGAGGCCCATTTTCAGGATATTGTGGATGGGTATGCAATGGAGTTCTTAGTGACCCTGTCGCGTTCTGTTGCCGGTATATCAGCATCTAATCTGAGTAGTACGGATGTGACGAAACTCTATCGGCTGCGTACCAAAATCCTTTCCGAGGCGGACAAAAAGTGGACTGTGGAGGAAATGGCGCAAATAGCATCTTTGAGCCCTTCCCGTTTCCACGCGGTGTACAAGTCCTTGTTTGGCAGTTCGCCCATGAAGGACCTGATCGGCGCAAAGATCGACTACGCCAAGACGCTGCTTTTAATGGAGGATAAGCCTGTTTTGTCCCAGGTGGCGGAGCGGCTGGGCTATAAGAGCCAGCAGCACTTCATTAACCAGTTTAAAGCCGTCACCGGAATGACTCCCGGGACTTACCGAAAGCATAACCGTTAGAAAAATGATACATTGGAAAAGGGGCTGCCTCAACGCTTGTGAGGCAGCCCCTTGTTTACAAGTGTGGTTATGCAGTTTCCCGGCAATAGAGGATATTATTGATCGCTTCAATGCCATAGCCGGGCTGTACAGCTGTAAAGTACCCGGCATTCAGATATGTTTTGGCATTGCTGTTGGCAGCGGTAAATGCGCCGGTGGCATCCACTGCGATACTAGCCCCCTCGGTCAGCTCACCTAGCGTAACAGTTACACCCTCTGCCAGTTTCAAACCTGCTCCCAGGATCTTCGGAGCCCCGGACAGTGTAAGCGCAGCGTTGTCTACAATCTCAATACCGTCGTTGAAAATACCGCCGGAAATCTCCAAGGTGGTAGCTGCCGATTCGATATCAGTAAAGCTCTTGCAATAGACAGGTCTATTAAATGTGCCGCCATAGATGCGGACGGTTTCGGTAAAATTGCTGACTACACCTGTGCTTGCATTTTTTGTGCTGTTTGTAGTGTTTACGCAAACACTGTAGTTGCTATTATTACCGGTAATGGTGGCATCCTCGTAGATTTCCAGCAAACCGCCCTGCTGTGCGGTAGACACCGGTGCCAGCTGTGTGTTACCCTCCGGCTGGACATAGGTACCGCTATAAAGCCGAACTGTGCCGGGATTGGTGGTTGTACCTGCATTCAGGATAATAGCAGAGCCACGGAATTTGTAGGAGTGCGTATGATTGCCTGTTACAGTTCCGGTACCCATAATATTCAACTTGGAGGTACTTGCAACAGTAGCGATTTGAATTTTTGTAGCGGTCAGGTCATTTCCGTTCAGATGCAGGCAGATGTTAATTCCGCTCGTGGCAGCATGGAGGAAAGAATTGCTTGCACCGGTATATACAATATCGGAGGAAAGGTAGAGGTGATAGGAATTCTTAGCCATTGTAGTACCAAAATAGCCTTGCTGGGTAAGGGTTTCTAAATTCTCCTGATTGACCTCGGTCCAGGTCACCTCATCACGGCAGGCAGGGCAAACTGCGACCTTGGTATTGCCGATAAATTTCAGATTGTCTGTATAGTTGTAATTGGAGTAATCCACAGGAGGATACTGAGAGACGGTCACCTCGAAGGGCTTCTGCAGCGCGTTATTTATCGATTCCAGAATGATCAATTTGTGCTTTTCAGACAATTGCTCGCTAAAGTGGAAGTCGGTACCGGCGATGCCGTTTGTAGCAGTGGAGCTTACCACATCCAGATTGATCTCTGCCAGCTCCTGACCGGTGATCACTGCGTACAGTCCGTAGGCTGCCACTACGCCGCCCCGGTTGTCCAGGTGATAGGAGTCCTTGCACAGGGTGTCACCAAAAGCGCTGGTCCGGGCGTTCTGCAGTACAGTGCCGGTGGGAATGATCCGGTCATAATCCGTTCTGGGAACAACATACTTGGTGACAGCATCTACATTGGCTTGGTACATTGCCATCTGGTTGGAGTTGAATGTTGTGTTAAATGGGTATTCCGGGGAACCGTTCTCAAATGCCCACAGCATGTTCCAGATGAATCGGGCGTCCGGACACTGCTCAGCCACATACGGCTTCATAATGTCTCTCAGCTTTGTGATGTAGTCATTACCATTGGCGTCGGTATAGGTATCCAGCAGGGCGGCCTGCCGTGCGCCTTGTTGCATAAAGATGATATCCCATTCTTCATCCTGCAGACCGGTCAGCAGTGAGGCACCGTTCTCAGTGGATTCGGGATACAGCTGTGTCATTTTGCCAAGCTTAAGTGTTCCGTCCAAAACCTTGGGATCGTTTGCGTCATTGGTGATCTTGGTATATTGATATACCGGCTTGTCCGGTGCATAGGTAATATGCTTTTGCAGGGTACAGCCACTGGTATACAGACGGGCGACGGTAACCTCTCCCAGTGTGATCCCCTGTGCTTTTGCCTCAT
>JAZOSG010000050.1:0-6562 GCA_045657005.1 Faecousia sp. | reverse complement strand
CCACCGGTGACTGCGATATCGCAAAGTTTGCCGACGCGCCTACCGCCCAGTTCCAGCAGGGCAACGTGCTGGCTGCCTGGTATTACTTCACCGGCAAGGACGGCTACAACCTGAAAATGCTGGGCTTCTGCGATATTCCCGATGATCAGAAGACAGAAGCATATGAAGAACGCAATCTGGCTGGCAAGCGCTTTGTGGGACTGGACGGGGATGAGCTCTCCGAAATGACTCAGCTTTCCCACGCCTCCACGCTCAATGACATCATCAAAAAGCGCGAGGACGATCCTGAAATTTTCCCCACTACCATCGCCACCACCCCCCAGATCCGTATGACACGGCGGATCGATGGTGAGTATACCCTGCACGATACCGAAAAGCATACATATTTCGAAGATTCCATCGGTATGGTCTCCGACTGGCGCAAGCGCGGTCCTGTCTATGAAGTTCCCTTCCGGACACTATATTCCGGCAAGGTAAAGAACCTGATCACCGCCGGTCGCTGCACTTCCGTCACCGACAGCATGTGGGATATTATGCGTGTCATACCCTGCTGCACCGTTACCGGTCAAGCCGCCGGCACCGCTGCCGCTATGACGGATGATTTCTCCTCGCTGAATGTTGCTGAGCTCCAGGCTGCACTGGTTCGCAACGGCGTCGTTCTGCACGAAAAGGATCTGTAATACCAAAGGGCTTGCAAACGCAAGCCCTTTAGCCATAATAAACCAGGAAAAGAAAAGGAGATCTTACTATGAAGGAGCTTTACGCACCCAAAACCGCCAACTATCCCCGGCTGAAAACGGACGTATGCTTTTCAGATTACAGCAACGAATACAGCTACGGATCTGTGCTGCACAATGTTTTCAAATTCTGCGAGGATCGGCAGCTGCTGGACGAGACCCTGTGGAAGCGCTTTGTTGAGCAGTTCCGGCTGCAGCCCGACAACGGCAGAGGCTGGCGCGGTGAGTACTGGGGCAAAATGATGCGCGGTGCATGCTTTGTCTATTCCTACACCCGAAACCCCAAGCTGTATGCCCTGCTGGTCAAGACTGTGAAAGACATGGCATCCGCTATTGAAGCGGATGGCCGTCTGTCTACCTATAAGCGTGAGCAGGAATTCGGCGGCTGGGACATCTGGTGCCGGAAATATGTACTGCTGGGCATGCAATACTTTATGGAGATCTGCCAGGACGAAGATCTGAAGGCTGAGCTGATCGACAACATGTGCCGTCAGCTGGATTATATTATGTCTAAGGTCGGTCCTGACAAGATCCTGATCACCAAGACCACCACCCACTGGAGAGGTCTGAACTCCTCCTCCCTGCTTGAGCCTGTGGTCCGGCTGTACACCCTGACCGGCAAGCAGGAATATCTGGATTACGCCAAATACATCATCGACTGCGGCTTTACGGATATTTCCAACATTATTCAGCTGGTGCTGGATGATGATTTCATGCCCTACCAGTATCCCATTACCAAGGCTTACGAAATGATCTCCTGTTTCGAAGGTTTGCTGGAATACTACCGCATTACCGGCGAAGAGAAATACAAAACTGCCGTGGTCCGGTTCGCTGACCGGGTCTTGGAGACAGATTTTACCGTCATCGGCAGCTGCGGTTGCACCCATGAGCAGTTTGACCACTCCACCGTCCGCCAGGCAAATACCAACAATGGGATTATGCAGGAGACCTGCGTCACTGTGACCATGATGAAATTCATGTATCAGCTGCATCTGCTCACCGGTGAGAGCAAGTATGTGGATGCCTTCGAGACCTCCCTGTATAACGCCTATTTCGGTGCTATCAATACCGAGCAGGTCATTGAGCCGCTGATCCTCAACGACCACCCTGATTGGATCGCGGAGCCCCTGCCTTTCGGCAGCTACAGCCCTCTGACCGCGGATACCCGGGGCAAGATGATCGGCGGCCTGCTGATCATGCCCGACAACCACTACTACGGCTGCTGCGCCTGCATCGGCTCTGCCGGTATCGGTCTTTACCCCAAGCTGCAGCTGATGACCCGGGTCGACGGCTTCGCCCTGAACCTGTTCACCACGGGCAGCATCCGCTCCAAAACCCCTGCCGGTCAGGACATCACTTTCCAGCTGGTCTCCGGCTATCCGGTAGACGGCAAGGTGTCTGTCAAGCTGACACTGGCGCAGCCCGAACAGTTTAAGCTGCTGGTGCGTAATCCCGGCTGGAGCAAAAACACCCTGTGCCATGTCAGCGGAGAGGTCGCCATGACCACCGGCAACGGCTACATCACCCTGGATCGGCTGTGGCAGAGCGGCGACACTGTGGAATTGGAGCTGGATATGCGCGTCAATGTGATCCGTCCCATCCCCTACGGTACCCAGATCACCATGAGCAAAAATGTTGCCGGTCAGAACTATGTGACCCCTGTCTTTGACCGGGAGGATCCCCTTGCAAAGCGGCATATCGCTCTGCAGCGCGGTCCTGTGATGCTGGCCCAGGAGAACCGTCTTGGCTACAGCGTGGATGATCCCATTGAGGTGAAGATCAATGCCGACGAAACAGTAGATGCTGTCTTCCCTGCTCAGCCCAAGGCTCCCTACGAAAACATCCTGGAAATGCAGATTCCCCTGACCGACGGCAGCTACATGACCGTTACCGACTACGGCTCTGCAGGCAAGCTGTGGAACGAAGAAAGCAAGACCGCTGTCTGGATGCTAACAGTATAATGCCATGGTTTTTAAGAATCAAAGCAAGTTAAAAGCTGTCACCTTCAGCTATGATGACGGCGTGACCCAGGATATCCGGCTGATCGAGCTGCTGAACAAGTACGGTCTTAAATGCACCTTTAACCTTAACTCGGAACGCTTGGGCTGCAAGGGTATGCTGATCCGCAACGGAATGCGCATCTGTCACTACAAGATCCATCCCGAGGATGTGCGTGCCGTCTATGACGGTCACGAGATCGCTGCCCACAGCCTGACTCACCCTACCCTGACCAAGCTGGAAGATAACGAGGTCATTCGTCAGGTGGAGCAAGACCGGCTGAATCTATCGGAGCTTGCCGGCTACGAGGTAGTGGGCATGGCCTATCCCAACGGCCCCAACAACGACCGGGTCGCCGGGCTGATCCGGGAGCATACCGGCATCCGCTACGCACGGACTGTGACAAACACCGATAGCTTTGACGTTCAGGAAAATCTTTATCGGTTCAATCCAAACGCGTATCACATTATGGATCTGGACCGTCTTATGGAGATGGGCAGGCGTTTTGTGGAGCTAAAGGCAGATAAGCCCCAGATCTTCTATATCTGGGGGCATGCCTACGAAATGGACTTTTATCCAGATGCCTGGATCCAGCTGGAGGAGTTCTTTAAGCTCATCAGCGGTCACAGCGATATCTTCTACGGAACAAATAAGGAAATCCTTCTTTGATAAAAGCACATCCACCGGCGCAACCGGTGGATGTGCTTTTATTGCATTTTCTGTATCAATTCTGCAAGCCATTTGGGTCTATTTTGTCCTATTGCCTGCAGTTCTCCATTCTCATACCTAGCCACAGTAACGAATCCGTTATCATTGTCATAAAAGGTTGCTTCATTGCAATAAGGCAAGATCACAAGAAGATCTTCAAAACGTTTTCCGAAACGTCTGGTAACTGCCTCGGTATCGATATTGTGTCCACCCTTTTTTACACGGTTTGCAATGCGGAGCAGACTTTCCTCCATCGTATCCAAGCCCACATAATAAAGGCGAATATAATAGTCCTTTGCAACGGCACGCTTAATGGTATCCAATGTTTTTCTGCCGGAAAGTGTTGTCTCCTGCGCAAAACAGATTTCTTTCTCCAGACACTCGTCAATCAGCGCTACCGCTTTCTTACCGCCTTCCAACAGATTGCCTCCACAGGCAGCAGTGATCTTATCCACATCTATGATTTTGCCAAGATTATCGATCTCAGTTCTTAAAACACCTGTCAAGCTGCTTTTTCCGCAGCCATTAACACCGGCAACGATGGTATATGTTTTCATAAAACACAATCCCTTTAATATGAGTGTTACCTGCATTATATCACAACGGCATTTTCTTTGCAACACCTCTGCTTGTGTCAACTTAGGACCCATACATTCGTGTTCTGTTAGGACCCAATTTTAACAAAATCGTTGCATTGTTTGCAGTCTTATGCTAAAATCAATTTGCGACACAGTTTAATATTCTTACGAACAGGCATACTTTTTGTGTAAAAATGTATGCTTTGTCGTCATTGCCTGTTTGTAGGAGTGAACTGTGTCGCAGCAGGATGAAGCTGCATTTTTCGTGCGCAGCTTCGGCTGCGCACTTTTTATTTTTAAGGAGAGATAGAAATGGCAAACATGTTTTCCGGCAACAATGAAACACAAATTCCCAGAAACCTTTCAGAGTGTACAAAAGTCAACGCAACTGTGACCAATCTTCACAACTGGTCCGAACGGCTGGAAAGGTGGGGAAAAATTCTTTTTTGGATAATTGTGATTTTTGGTATCATTGTTTCCATTGTAGAGATGAGTGAGACACAGGAACTGAGACAACTTTATAGAGATTCGTTGAAAGAGTATATGGAGCTTCCTTCTGAATTGGAGGTGTTCTTAAATAAACTATTGACATGGGGTTTCTATGCATTCCTTGAGTACTGTGCATATCATGTGCTAGCCCTGTTGATTAGTGCTCTTGCATCTATCACACAAAACACCATTATTTCTGCCAATGTTGCCCTATATGAGGCATCACAAAACTGTGCCAGCCCTGTCTATACACAAACAGCTATCGGCATTGATTCAAGTAATCCAACTGTGCAATCTCCCAAGCCGAATGCAGTCCAGTATGTTAATCATGGGCCTGCTCCCGATGGTATGTGGGCTTGTAAAAATTGTGGAACACATAACAGTTTAAATTACGGACAATGCAAAAAATGTGGTAAATTTAAATCATAATACCTTAAACGGCTTGACCAAATGGTCAAGCCGTTTTCACTACCTATCGTAGGGGCGGATGCCCACATCCGCCCGTTAAAATAATGTGGTTACCCAGTAAATTAAGCCATACACCACGGATGCACTCACACCATACACGATTACAGGTCCCGCTATCGTGAACATTTTCGCGGCGGTGCCGAGGATCATTCCCTCTGCTGCTGTCAATATAGGACACATCACACAATGTTGACATTGATAACACCCCATGTTATATTTTGGTGAAGGAGTGTGATGCTGTGTGAAAATTTCGCAAATCGACCGCAATTTTGCAGTCCAAACTTCCTTAAATATAGAGCACATAAAGTTTCATAATATAAAAGAAGAGCCCTTTTCCGTATATGGTGTGTTTTTTGAGAACGGAAAATATAGAAGACTGCCCGAGCAAGTAGCAAAGACTGTCAGTCAGGGCGTGTATGATCTGCACACCCATACTGCTGGTGGCAGAGTCAAGTTCATTACGAACAGTCCCTTCGTAGCCATCTCCGTTGTGATGCCTACCATCGGAAAAATGCCCCACTTCGCCTTGACCGGCTCTGCCGGATTCGATCTATATGTGGGCAAAAAAGAAGAATACTTTCACTCATTCATCCCACCTTTCAATATATCTGACGGTTATGAAAGCGTGATTCATTTCGACGACAGTTCCGAAAGAGAAATCACTATAAACTTCCCGCTGTACAGCAGTGTTGCAGACCTTTACATCGGTCTTGATGAAAATGCTGTACTGAAAAAGTCATCGGGATATAAACACAAAAAAACCATCGTGTTTTACGGCTCGTCCATTACTCAGGGCGGATGTGCCTCCCGACCCGGAAATGCATATGAAAGCATTGTTTCCAGGGCACTGCAAACAGATCATATAAATTTTGGATTTTCAGGAAATGCAAAAGCAGAAGACGAAATTGCACAATACATCAAGGATTTGGATATGTCTGTTTTTGTCTATGACTATGACCACAATGCACCAACTCTCGAGCATTTAGGCAACACGCACCAGAAGATGTTTTTAACGATTCGGGAAAACAACCCGGAACTACCCATCATGATCCTGGCGCGCCCCAAGTACAGACTCAACGAAACCGATAAGCAACGATTGGCTGTTATACAAAAAACATATACTGACGCAGTTGCAGCAGGTGACCAAAATACCTATTTTATTGACGGTCCCACATTGATGAAGTACGCCCAAAACGGCGGAACAGTCGATGGTTGTCATCCCAATGATCTGGGTTTTTACTCCATGGCGAAGGTCTTGATTCAAAAATTAAAATCCCTTATATGAGCAAACAACAGCAGCACCTCAAATGAGGTGCTGCTGTTTATTAGAATATACCGCAAATCCAATAAATAACCCCATAAATAACACTCGCTACCGTGCCGTAGACGATCACAGGTCCTGCTATTGTAAACATCTTTGCGCCTACGCCTAATATAAACCCCTCGGTTTTGAATTCCACTGCAGGGGCGGCGATGGAATTGGCAAAGCCGGTGATGGGCACCAAAGTGCCTGCGCCTGCGTGCTTTGCAATATCATCGTACAGGCTCAAGCCTGTCAGCAGTGCGGAAAGCACCACCAGCGTC
>JAZOSG010000049.1:0-2945 GCA_045657005.1 Faecousia sp. | reverse complement strand
ATCTGGGACAGCATGTGATCAGCTCCTTATATGTAGTAAAGCGGCATCTTTTAGATGCCGCTTTAGTTGGTGCCGCTGACCGGAATCGAACCGGTACGGATTTTACTCCGAGGGATTTTAAGTCCCTTGTGTCTACCTATTCCACCACAGCGGCATATAAAATTAAATTGTGCCGTTATCGCCCGTTTGCGGTGCCCGGCATCTTCCTTGGCGCGAGCGCCTGCGTCATCTGCCGACCGCGGCACACGCTTATGCCTCGCTTTATCCGCCACTGGCGGCGCTCGGCAACGCGTCCCTTGTGTCTACCTATTCCACCACAGCGGCATAAAATCACACACGGGTCATGGTAACACATTTTTTAAGCAGCGTCAAGGCTTAGCATCGGAAAAAGCAGCAATTTTCCGGCTGATAATAAGATACAGCTTACCGTCTGGAAATACAATTGAAAAAAGAAACAAACTGCTCTGCCCGGCCGGATATTTTTGCAATGTTATATAAACTGGAATTTAACCGTATTTAAAATATAAAAAGGAGCATCTTGCGTTGCAGGATGCTCCTTTGTGGGATCTATTCGGTCAGCTCGTAGATCTCTGCCTCCCAGGGCTGCCATATCTGGCGCTCTATGGAGGGGGTGCTGCCTTCATAGTTGGCAAGCAGCCGCTGCCACTTGTGGTCGGTGACCTCCGGGGGAAGCGCTACCTTGTTCTCATTATCGGAGAAATTGGCAACCACCAGCAATGTCTGCCGGGTGCATTTGCGCAGGTACATGACCACCTCGGGATGCTCCGGCAGGAGCATCTGAAAAAGGCCGTCAATGATGGCAGGGTTATCCTTGCGCATCGCGATCAGCTTTTTGTAGTAGGCAAAAATGGAGTCCGGAGAAGATCTGTGGGCTTCCAAATTGATCTCTTTGTACCGGGGGTTCACCTCCAGCCAGGGGGAGCCTGTGGTAAAGCCTGCGTTTTTGGAGTCGTTCCACTGGTACGGCGTCCGGGGGTTGTCCCGGCTAATAGGACGCAGTTTCGCCCAGACCTGCTCTTCGGGGATACCTGCTTTGACCATGGCATGGAAGTTTCCGACGGTATAGGCATCGTCGTACTGCTCGATAGTGGCAAATTCCACATTGGTCATGCCGATCTCTTCGCCCTGGTAAACATAGGGCGTGCCGGGTACGGTGTGGGTCAGGGTCGCCAGCAGCTTGGCAGAGGGAACACGGTATTGCTTGTCGTTTCCGAACCGGGATACCTGCCGGGGGAAATCGTGATTTGACAGATGCTGCGCCAGCCAAGCGTCGTTTTGCAGGACATCGCACCAAATCATCTGCGCCTTTTTGTATTCCAGGACGGTAGGCGGATTCTCCTTGCGGTGACAGATATCAAAGTGGTACAGGCTGTCCAGCTCCTGACGGCTGGCGCGGATGTAGTCCGGGGCGGTCTGCGCTGTAACTCTGGCGGCCTCGCCGACGGTCATACAGTCATACTTGGAGAAGACCTCCCGATTCATCTCGTGGATGATCTCGTGGATGCCGGGGACATTGCACCGCTGTGACCGCGCCTCATTGCCGCAGGCGTAGCCGTTGACATCCAGTTTGCCGGGGAAGTCCGGAAAACCCTCGGGCTTTTTCAAGCTGGTGATCACATCCAGACGGAAGCCGTCCACGCCCATATCCAGCCACCAGCGCATCATATCGTACATTTCCTGACGCAGAGGCTCGTATTCCCAGTTCAGGTCAGGCATGTGCTTGGAGTAGTAGTGCAGGTAGTATTGCTGGGTGTTCTCATCCCATTCCCATGCAGATCCCTTGCCTTCCAGGAAGTAATTGCCCCAGTTGTTGGGTTCAGATCCGTCGGGCTTGGCATCTTGCCAGATGTAGTAGTTGCGGTAGGGGTTGTCCCGGGATTTTTTTGCCTCCTGGAACCACTTGCACTGGTCAGAGCTGTGGTTGAGCACCATGTCCATCACAATGCGGATGCCCATTCCGTGTGCCATATCAAGAAGCGTTTTGAAGTCGTCCAAAGTGCCGTAGGCAGGATCAATGTCCCGGTAATCGGCGACATCGTAGCCGTTGTCCACCTGAGGGGAGGTATAAATCGGTGTGAACCAGATGCAGTCCACGCCCAGCTCCTTCAGCATAGGCAGCTTAGACATAACACCCGGCAGATCGCCGATGCCGTCGCCGTCAGAGTCACAGAAGCTTTTGCAGTAGATCTGGTACACCACTGCCTCCTGCCACCACTTCTTTTTCATAAGAATTTCCTTCCTTTCCGATGGGCAAATTACAGTTTGTAGAGGTGTTTCCTTTTTAGGTTGTCATTTCGACCGAGGCGTAGCCGAGTGGAGAAATCCGTTCTCCTGCAATAGATATTACGGATTTCTCGACTCCGCTAAAGCTCCGCTCGAAATGACAGAGAAAGGACGGGAACTGCTCGACAAATTGGAATTTACCCTTTGTAATGTATGGCATTACCGGGACGATTCTAGCACACCGGAGCGGCGAAAGTCAAATTCAACAGACAGTTGAATCGCTTTTTGTGCAAAATGTCAAGTTTTGGCATTGGTTTTTGTGCGAAACGATGTATTGTATTTGCTTTCCAAATGTGTTAAACTTAAACACGGACAAGTGGGCGTATTATGCCCGTTTGCCGAAAACTCACCGCGCAAGCGGTACATATGTAAAAGGCCTATGCCTTAAAACATAACAAAATTTGAGGAGGAAAAAAAGTGAAAAAGTTTCTGGCATTCTTTCTGGCACTGACCCTGGTCCTGGGTCTGTGCGCCTGCGGCGGCAATGGCGCCTCTGGCAATGAGGGCGAAGACCTGACTGCTGACGGTAAGGTCAAGCTGTCTATCGGTATCGGCACCAACGCTCTGGTCCTGGACCATGACAACAACGCACTGACCAAGTGGATCGAGGAAGAGTGTAATGTTGAGCTGACCTTCATCGA
>JAZOSG010000048.1:0-5325 GCA_045657005.1 Faecousia sp. | reverse complement strand
TGACCGGTGTAGCTTTGCTCCACCTTGGCAACCTGCTCGGGTGTACCCTGGGCTACCACATATCCGCCCTGGTCACCGCCCTCCGGACCCAGATCGATAATATGATCGGCGGTTTTGATCACATCCAGATTATGCTCGATCACCAAAACCGTATTGCCGGCCTCCACCAGTCGCTGCAGCACCTCGATCAGCTTATGCACATCCGCTGCATGCAGTCCGGTAGTAGGTTCATCCAGAACATAGATCGTCCGCCCGGTAGATACTCTTGCCAGCTCGGTGGCAAGCTTGACACGCTGCGCCTCACCACCGGACAGCGTAGTACTGGACTGTCCCAGCTTCACATAACCCAGT
This sequence comes from Faecousia sp., assembly GCA_045657005.1. Classification (GTDB taxonomy): domain Bacteria; phylum Bacillota; class Clostridia; order Oscillospirales; family Oscillospiraceae; genus Faecousia. Next base: position 4,974 of record JAZOSG010000048.1, on the reverse strand, counting down.
CCCACTTCTACGAGGGTCTGCGCCTTACGGCGGATCTTGGGTAGATTTTCAAAGAAGTCCACCGCCTCTTCAGCGGTCATATCCAACACCTGAGAAATATTTTTTCCCTTATACTGCACCTCCAGGGTCTCCCGGTTATACCGCTGTCCGCGGCAGACCTCACAGGGTACATACACATCTGCCAGGAAGTGCATTTCGATCTTTACAAGCCCGTCACCGTTACATGCCTCACAGCGTCCACCCTTAACATTGAAAGAGAATCTTCCCGGCCCGTAGCCACGCATTTTCGCGTCAGCAGTAGATGCGAACAGATCCCGGATATCGTTGAACAAACCGGTATACGTGGCAGGATTGGAACGAGGGGTGCGTCCGATGGGACTTTGGTCGATATCGATGACCTTATCCAGGTGCTGCATGCCCTCAATACAGCGACAGGCACCCGGACGGGTACGGGCATGATTCAGCTTTCCCAGTAAAGTCTTATTCAGAACCTCACCCACAAGGCTGGATTTTCCGGAGCCGGATACACCGGTAACACAGGTAAGAGTACCAAGTGGGATCTCTACATCCACATCCTTCAAATTATTCTCCCTGGCACCGCAGATCTTCAGCTGCTGACCGTTTCCTGTCCTTCTGAAAGTGGGAACAGGGATCTTCTTCACTCCGGAAAGGTACTGTCCGGTAACAGAATCCGGACAGGAGATAATATCCTCCAAAGTGCCGGCAGCTACGATCTTTCCGCCATGGCTGCCCGCACCGGGACCCACATCCACAACAAAGTCCGCTGCGCGCATAGTATCCTCATCATGCTCCACGACAATCAGGGTATTGCCCAAATCGCGCAGCCGCTTCAATGTCGCCAGCAATTTATCATTATCCCTCTGATGCAAACCGATGGATGGCTCGTCCAGAATATACAGAACGCCCATCAGTGAAGATCCGATCTGGGTCGCCAACCGGATCCGCTGGCTCTCACCGCCGGACAGCGTCGACGCTGCCCGAGAAAGGGTCAGGTACTGCAAGCCCACATCCATCAAAAAACGCAATCTTTCTTTGATCTCTCTAACGATCTGCTCTGCAACCAGCGCCATATTGCCTTCCAGTCGGAGATTCTCCATAAACTCCAGCTCCTGGCGGATGCTCATGCGGCAGAATTCCATGATACCAATACCACCCACAGTTACCGCCCTGGCGATCTCGGACAAGCGCTCACCATGGCAGCTGGGACATGGGGCGGTTGCCATGCACTCCTCCAGCTCCTTACGGGCAGCGTCGGACTGAGTCTCCCGGTAACGGCGGCTGATGTTATTCAGGATTCCCTCAAAAGGCTGCTCCAGGATACCCATGCCATTTCCCCGGTTATAGGTCATGCGCAGCTTTTCGCCTTTGGTGCCGTTCAGGATCACATCCATCGCCTCACGGGACAGCTCCTGAACCGGTGCAGTCAGGGAAAAATGGTATTTCTGCGCCAACGCCTCGAAGTACATACGGAAAATAGAATCAGTACGGGCACTGCTCCAACCGGATGCCTGGATGGCACCGTCAAAAATAGATTTTGTTTTGTCCGGGATCACCAGATCCTCATCTGCAATGAGCTGAAAGCCCAGACCGGTACAAGAAGGGCAGGCACCGGCAGGATTGTTAAAGGAGAACATCCGCGGCTCTAGCTCAGTCAGACTGACACCACAGTCCTCACAGGCATAATTCTGAGAGAAACTGATCTCCTCTTCTGTGGCCGGGAGCTGAATGACTACCAGACCGCCGGAATGCTGACAGGCGGTCTCAATAGAATCCGTCAACCGGCGGCGCTGCCCATCCCTGATCACCAGTCGGTCCACCACCAGCTCAATGGTATGCTTTTTGTTTTTCTCACAGGTGATCTGCTCGTTTAGATCGTAGAGGATCCCATCCACACGAACACGGGCAAAGCCGGACTTTCTGGCATCCTCAAAAACCTTGACATGCTCACCTTTCTTACCACGCACCACCGGGGATAGTACAACAAACTTTGTCCCCTCTCCCATTGCCTCGATCCGATCCACGATCTGGTCGATGGTCTGCCGACGGATCTCTTTTCCGCATCGCGGACAATGGGGAACGCCTGCTCTTGCCCATAAAAGACGCAAATAGTCATAAATCTCTGTGACCGTGCCGACTGTCGAGCGAGGATTCTTGGAGGTGGTCTTTTGATCAATGGAAATTGCCGGAGACAAGCCGTCAATAGAATCCACATCAGGCTTGTCCATTTGTCCCAGAAACTGTCTTGCATAAGAGCTTAGGCTTTCCACATAGCGCCGCTGTCCCTCCGCATAGATCGTATCAAAGGCAAGGCTTGATTTTCCGGAGCCGGAAAGTCCGGTAAACACAACAAGCTGATCTCTGGGGATGGTCAGATCAACGTTTTTAAGATTATTCTCTCTGGCGCCCCGGATGCAAATCTGATCGTTCATACGCCGCTCCTGTTCTAAAAGTTTTGTACCCAGTATTATACCACATATACACCGCCTTCACAAGTATAATTTCAAACAAAATTTCGGTTTGCTGCCAAAATCCCCCATGCTTTTGCCAATATAGACGCTTTGTCCGAACATCAGGAAAATTTTAGTGGTTTTTTGGTTGTTATTTTCATCGGTTCGGTGTTGCTTTTTCCTGTAAAGTAATGCTATAATAGCCATGATATGGCTCGCAGTGCGTCTGTGGGCAGAAATAGAAGATATAAAGTGAGGTATTTCCAAAGATGATTGCATACGGAGATAATATCAAAATTTTCTGCGGCAACTCTAACCCTGCCTTTGCGAAAACTGTCTGCAAGGAACTGGGGCTGTCAATGGGTCAGGGCGCTGTCAAGACCTTTGCTGACGGCGAAGTATCTGTTTCTCTGGAGGAGACTGTTCGCGGTGCAGATGTATTTCTGATCCAATCCACCTGCAAGCCGGTCAACGATCACCTGATGGAGTTATTGGTCATGATCGATGCTTGCCGTCGCGCATCCGCAGGCCGTATCACAGCTGTCATCCCTTACTTCGGCTATGCCCGTCAGGATCGTAAGGCTAAGAGCCGTGATCCCATTTCTGCAAAGCTGGTGGCAAACATGCTCACCGCTGCCGGTGCAGACCGGGTACTGACTATGGATCTCCATGCCGCACAGATCCAGGGCTTCTTTGATATCCCCGTTGACCATCTGCTGGGCAACCCCACTTTTGTTAAGTATTATCTCGAAAAGTTCCCCGAGGATAAATTCAACCACGACGATTTTGTGGTAGTCTCTCCTGATGTAGGTTCCGTGGCACGCGCCCGTGCTTTTGCTGCCAAGGTACACATGGGTCTGGCTATCGTTGACAAGCGCCGCCAGAAGGCGAATGTTTGTGAAGTTATGAATGTGATCGGCGATGTAAAGGGCAAGACCTGCATCCTTTACGATGATATGGTCGATACTGCCGGTTCCCTGTGCAATGCCGCCAACGCTCTGGTTGAGGTCGGCGGTGCCAAGGAGGTTTACGCCTGTGCGACCCACGGTGTTCTGTCCGGTCCTGCCTTTGACCGCATCAACGCCAGCGCCATCAAGGAGCTTGTGGTTCACAACACCATTCCCCTGCCTGAGAACTGTCCTTCGGACAAGATCAAGCAGCTGGATGTTGCACCTATTTTCGCCCGTGCCATCGCTCATGTTCACGGCGGTACATCCATCGCCGATCTGTTCTAAGCTGTGTTTGGCAGAAAGAGCGAGGATTGGCTGATCGTCGGACTGGGCAATCCCGGCAGCCAGTATGCCCGCACACGGCACAACTGCGGTTTTCGCGCCATTGATATTCTGGCACAGGCCTTGGACTGCAAGATCGACAAAAGCAAGTTTCAGGGACTGTACGGTCGGGTTCTGCGGAATGGCAAAAAGCTGTATCTTCTGAAGCCTCAAACCTTCATGAATCTGTCAGGGCGGTCTGTGCTGCAGCTGTCAGCCTATTTCAGCATCCCACCTCAGCGGATCATCGTCCTGTTTGACGACATTTCCCTGCCCCCAGGCAGGCTGCGCGTCCGCTCTGATGGCTCTGCGGGCGGTCACAACGGTATCAAATCCATTATCGGCGAATTAGGCAGTCAGGATTTCCCCCGGGTCAAGATCGGTGTCGGCGCAAAGCCTCACCCGGATCAAGATCTGGCAGACTGGGTGCTCTCGAGTTTCTCTGCGTCCGAGGAGAAAGCGCTGCAGACAGCTTTGGAAAACGCAGGTCAAGCTGCCCTTTGTATCATTGACAGGGGTATTCCGGAGGCAGCAAACCGTTTTAACGGGAAATAAGAAACATATTGTAAAATCAACACGGAAAGGGGAGGTTTTTCCCCTTTCCGCGTTACTGCGTGGAGCAATTATTTGAGGTGAAGTATGGATAAACTTCTTTCTTTTCTAAAAACCATTCCGGAATACAAGCTTTTGCTGGAGAGCATTGCCCGAAATGAAACTGCTGCCGTCACCGGTATCGGTCAGATCAACCGCAGTCATATGATCGCGGGTCTGCACAGCCAGATCTCCCGGCCTATGGTCTTGATCTGTCAGGATGATATGGCTGCAAAGCGTCTTCAGGAGGAGCTGAAGGCACTTCTGGGAAAGACCGCTCCTATCCTTCCCAGCCGTGAGCTAACGCTTTATGACACCGCCGTGGTATCCAGAGGCTGGGAGCAGAAACGACTGCGTCAGCTTTATGATCTGGCATCCGGTAAAACCGATCTGCAGATCTTTTCCTGGGAAGCGCTTTGCCAGCGTACGATGCCTCCGTCGGTTTTGAAAAATGCCGCTTTCCGTCTAACTGTCGGCAAGGAATATCAAATGGACGCCCTGCTGGCACAGCTCTCCGGCGCTGGCTACAGCCGCTGCAGCATGGTGGAAGGTCCGGGACAGTTTGCTGTGCGCGGAGGCATTCTGGATGTATACTCCCCTGCTGCCGATCAGCCTTTCCGTGCTGAATTTTTCGGTGACGAACT
>JAZOSG010000047.1:0-15599 GCA_045657005.1 Faecousia sp. | reverse complement strand
TGCGGCGCAATGGATTGCTTTGGTCACCATCGCAGTGAATTGCTAGCGGTCTATGACAGCATGATGGACAGTATTGCTGCCTCCCGAAAGAAAAATGTCGAGGGTCAGCTTGGCATGTTCTCTATGCTTTCTGATGATGATCAGGTTGCTGCAATTCCGATTCCCAAACTGCCGGAAATGAAAAAGACGGATTTGATGCTGTTGGAAAAGGAAACTACAGGAATCTATCTGTCAGGTCACCCGATGGATGATTTCCGCCATCTGTTAAAGGGAACCCATGTGGTACCGATCGGTCAATTGATGGACGGGGAAAATACATATCAGGATGACCAGATCGTAAGTGTTGCCGGCATTGTCCAAACTGTCAAGATGAAAACCACCCGTAACAATTCTATGATGGCATATGTATCTGTTGAGGATGATACAGCGGCGATGGAAATGCTTGCTTTTTCAAATGTAATAAGCCAATATGGCGGTTATCTCCGAGAGAACCTTCCGGTAGTGATTACCGGAAGACTGTCCCTCCGGGATGACAAGGAGCCGCAGATCGTCATTAACCGTGCTCGACCAATCTCTGATTTTTCCCAGGAAAATGCACCTGTTGAACCTGTTCGGAGGTCTGGCACACTTTACCTGAAGCTGCCGACCGAAGAGGGAAAACTATTTGGAAAAATCAGAGCGATCTTGGGGATGTTCCCGGGAAAAAGCCCGGTGGTGGTCTATTTTGCTGATACTAAGCAGCGCAGAGGGAGCACCTGTGAGTTGGATGAACGGATGCTTAGAGAGCTTGAAAGCGTGTTAGGCGAGGGAAATGTTGTAATCAAGTAGCTTTCCTTTTTATCAGAAATATGCTATATTATCCCGGAGGGAGGTCTTGCCATGCGCACCGGCATTAAATTAATATGTTTGCTGTTGGCAATTGCCCTGATGCTTGCCGGCTGCACTATGCGGACTGTGGAGCAGATGTACCGTCTTCCGAAACGGTCAGAGGATTATAATGACCTTCAATCAGCAATCGACGAAGCAATGTCCGATCTTGAGTACTGTGCACCACTGACCGGCGAGAATCAGCAGACGGTACAGATGGCGGATCTTGACGGCGATAGCCAGGAGGAATATCTGCTGTTTGCTAAGGGGACACAAGAAAAACCGCTGCGGATCTTGGTCTTCCGTAATATTGACGGCACCTATGTTAATGTTGATACCGTTGAATGTAACGGTTCTGCATTTGATCAGGTAGAATATGTGGATATGGACGGTAACGGTAGATTGGAGATGGTAGTGGGCAGACAGCTTAGTGATCAGGTGATCCGATCTGCATCTGTATATACATTTTCGGATGAAGGGCTCGTTCAACTGGTGTCTGTTAACTATACCAAGTTTTTGACTGCGGATCTGGATGGCGACCAATGCAAAGAGCTGTTTTTCCTGCATCCGGGTCAGACGGACACAGACAACGGCGTTGCCGAGCTGTACAGCATGCGCAGTGGCGCGATGGAGCGCTATAATGAGGTGACAATGTCGCAGCCGGCAGATAAACTCAAACGCATTATTGCAGGCAAATTGGATGGTGGTAAGTCTGCTGTTTATGTTGCCAGTGCGGCTGGGGAGAAATCTCTGATCACGGATGTATATACGCTGGTCGATGAAAAGCTTGTGAATGTCACATTGTCTAACGAATCGGGTACCAGTGTGCAGACGATGCGTAATTTCTATGTTTATGCTGATGATATTGACAACGATGGCGTTGTGGAGCTGCCGAGCCTGATAACAATGAAACCGCTGCCCGGGATGATGAGTGCGGATATGCACCATTTGATCCGTTGGTATGCTATGACTCCTGATGGCGGTGAGGTGGACAAAATGCACACCTATCACAATTTTGTCGGCGGTTGGTATTTGCAGCTGAGTAGCCAGTTGGCACCCTACCTTGCGGTCATGAATATGGGTTACCAGACGGATTTTTACGCATGGGATTCTGATTATGAATCTACTCAAAAAATCATGACAGTTTTCGCATTTACCGGACAGAACCGTGAAGAACAAGGGTTGTCTGAGGGGAGATTCATCTTGCATAAAACGGACTCTGTTGTTTATGCGGCGCTGCTGGAAGAAGACGCTGATGATTATGCATTGACCCAGGAAAATGTGGTTTATAGCTTCCGCTTGATCCAACAGGATTGGAAAACGGGAGAAACATAAGAGGTTTTGTTATGAAAAAAGTATTGATTTTGGAAGATGAAGTCAACATAAGAAGCTTTGTCGTCATCAATCTTAAGCGTGCCGGCTATGATGCCATTGAGGCAGGTACAGGTGAGGAAGCGTTGGAGAAGCTTCGCCAGCATACGGATATCGGGGTGGCGATCCTGGATATCATGCTACCGGATATTGATGGATTTGAGGTATGTCGTCGAATTCGTGCCACCAGTAAGCAGATCGGTATCATCATGCTGACTGCCCGCACGCAGGAGATGGATAAGATCACCGGGCTTATGACCGGAGCTGACGACTATGTTACAAAGCCCTTTTCGCCTGCTGAATTGACAGCACGGATTGATGCCCTATATCGCCGTATAGGTGGGGATACAGCAGTTGATACCGGGATGCTGACCCAAGGGCCTTTTGTGATGAATACCCGTAATCATACATTGGAGAAGGCAGGCAACCGTGTTCGCTTGACACAGGTGGAGTACTCAATTTTGAAGCTGTTCATGCAAAATCCTGGCAGAGCGCTCTCCAGGGAGGAGATTTTATCTAAGGTTTGGGGCAGGGATTACGAAGGCGAACTGAAAATTGTTGATGTAAACATCCGACGCCTGCGTATCAAGATAGAGGATGATACTGCTAATCCGACCTATATCACCACAGTGTGGGGCTTTGGTTATAAGTGGGGCGTGTAAGAATATGAAAAAACGCCCTGTGTTTCGGATCAAGGGTCTTCGCAGGCGCTGGCTTGTAAATACCGTGGGCGTTGTATGCGCGCTGGGTCTTGTATGCGTTTTAACAGTGACGGCGGTATTCGCCGCGTATTACTATTCCACTATGGAATCCGATATGCGCTATCGCGCCAGAACGACTACGGAATTTTTTGCGGACTACTTAAACCAAAGCTATAATGAGTACTATCAGTCCTGCATTACCTACGCCAGAACCTTTGAGGACAAAAATGATATCGAGCTGCAGTTCATTAACGCCCAGGGGAGGATTGTGGCATCTTCTTACGGCAGCTGGACAGGCTCTTCGCCGACTACTACTGACATCAGCAAGGCGATTAGTAACCGGGGTATTGAAAAATATGTGGGAGCCAATCCAAGCACCGGTGAACGGATCATGGCGGTCTCCAGCCCTATGATTTATAGCAACGGAGAGGTGATCGGCGTACTGAGATATGTTACCTCCACCGGTGTTATGGATATGCAAATCGCGTGGATTGCTGTGTACTGTCTGTTGGCGCTGTTACTAGTAATGACAGTGGTTCTGATCAGCAGTAATTACTATATTCGATCTATTCTGTTGCCTCTTGGTGAGATTATTGATAAGGCAAAGAAAATCACCAGCGGCAGTTACGGTATCCAGATCCAGTCTGCCTATGATGATGAGATCGGCGAGTTGGCGGACACCATTAACGAGATGTCCATTAAGATCAATCAGAATGAAAAAATGCAGACGGAATTCATTTCTTCCTTATCCCACGAACTTCGCACGCCGCTGACAGCGATCACCGGTTGGAGTGAAACACTGTTAAGCAGTGATGATCTAAACGGGGATACACGCCGTGGTATGAAGATTATACACCGTGAAGCCGGGCGACTTACAGAAATGGTTCTGGAATTGCTGGATTTCACCCGGATTCAGGATGGCAGGATGACTCTGAATATGGAACTTACAGATATCCGCTCCGAATTTGAGGATACTATCTATATGTATGGCAACCGGCTTTCTCAGGATGGGATTTTGTTGGATTATATGGATACGGACGAGGAGATCCCGGAGATATCATGCGACCCCAAACGGCTTCGCCAGGTTTTTTTGAATATTTTGGACAATGCGGCGAAGCATGGCTCTGACGGCAAACGAATTGAGGCAGCCATTAGTTTTGAAAAAGATACAGTAGTAGTTAAGATTCGTGATTACGGTCCGGGTATACCGGAGGACGAGCTGCCGTTGGTGAAAAAGAAATTTTATAAGGGAAGTTCTAAAGCAAGAGGCTCTGGCATCGGGCTTGCGGTCTGTGATGAGATCGTGCAGATGCACGGCGGAACTTTAACGCTTGACAATGCTGCTGGCGGTGGCACACTGGTTACAGTTGAACTTCCTGCCTCTCAATAAGGATGAATTATCATGCAAAACAATCAAAATGCTCCCGAAAAATTTAAGACAATGATCGGTGGTCAGGCACTGATTGAGGGTATCATGATGCGCGGACCGAAGCTGGATGCCATTGTGACCCGGGACAAAGAGGGGATCCATGTGGAAACCAAGCCCCGTAAGATCCGTCCCAAGAATTCAGTGCTGAGCTTGCCATTGATTCGCGGTGCAGTAAATTTTATTGATTCTCAGATTGCAGGCGTAAAGGCGCTGATGCGTTCAGCAGATCTGTCCCCTGAGGAAACGCAGGAGGAGCCATCCAAGCTTGACCGGTGGCTGGAAGAAAAGCTGGGGGACAAGAAATTCCAAAACCTTCTTGTGGGAACAGCGGTAGCATTGGGCCTTGGCATGTCTATTCTTTTGTTTTTCCTGCTGCCTAATTTTATTGGCAGCTTATTTGACAGATGGGTGGAAAGCAATATCCTTCGCAATCTGATCGAGGGTGCAGTGCGTATCGGAATTTTTCTTGTGTATATGCTGCTGATCTCCCGAATGGGTGAGATGAAGCGTGTATTTTCTTACCACGGCGCGGAGCATAAGACGATCCGCTGCTATGAAGCAGGGTTGCCTCTGACAATTGAGAATGTCAGGATGCAGACCAGAATGCACCCTCGTTGTGGAACAAGCTTCCTGTTTGTGGTTCTGATACTCTCTATTCTGGTGTTTTCTGCCGCATCTTCTGTTCTGCTGGCAATCGTTCCACAGCTGGAAGCAATGCGCGGAAGTTTTATATACAGCTTGATCATGCTTGCTTTTAAGTTATTGTTGCTGCCACTCGTGGTTTCTGTCAGCTATGAGGTCAATCGCCTTGTAGGACGCTATGATAATTGGTTGACGCGGATTTTAACTGCTCCCGGTATGTGGTTTCAGAATTTCACCACCAATGAGCCGGATGACGATATGATTGAGGTGGGTATAGCCTCTTTGCAGGCGGTTCTTCCTGAGGATGAGGGGGAAGACCGTTGGTAAAGAAGCTGTCAGAATTGTATCTGGAGGCACGAAGAGCCTTTTCTCAGATAGAGGACAAGCAAACAGCAAGCCTGCTTGCCAGGAATCTTTTGTGCCATGTCACAGGGAAGACTCAGGAAAAACTGCTTGCGGATCTGGAACTATATGGATCTCAAACGGTTTGCGAGGAAATGGATAAAGCGGTTTCCCGGGTTCTGGCAGGAGAACCGCTTGCTTATGTGCTCGGTCAATGGGATTTTTACGGCATGACTTTGCAGGTTGACAAAAGAGTGCTGATCCCCAGAGATGATACCTGTGCCGTAACAGATATGGCAATCAAGAAGGCGCTATTTCTCAATACTTCTCCGAGAATCCTGGATCTTTGTACAGGCAGTGGTTGCATAGGACTTGCTATTGCCCACAGAGTCAAGGATGCAAGAGTGACACTGGCTGATATTTCTCAGGAAGCAATGACTGTGGCGAAGAAAAATATTTCTCTTCAGAAGTTATCCGGCAGAGTATCCTGTGTCCGTGCGGATGCCTTGGATGAACCGACTGCTTTTTTGGGAAAGTTCGATATGATCGTTTCCAATCCGCCTTACATCACCACGGAGGAAATGGAACAACTTCCATCGAGTGTAAAGGATTTTGAGCCGCATCTTGCTCTGCATGGCGGAAAGGATGGATTGGATTTCTATCGGTCAATTGCATGCAATTATGCCAAAGCACTCAAACCCGGTGGTTTCCTTTGTTTTGAAATAGGTATGGGACAAGGGGATGCCGTATGCCGGGTATTAGAAATGAATGGGTATACAATTCTGGAACGTTCCAGAGATTATAATGACAGAGAACGGGCTGTGCTTGCACAGCTCAACAGGAAGGAAGATTCATATGGCAACTAGAAAGACAGTTTACGATGCACCTACTCCTGCAACAGACAAGAAAAAAGCGCTGCAAACGGCGCTTGCACAGATCGAAAAGAATTTCGGCAAAGGTACAGTTATGCGTCTTGGTGACCGTCCGGAGATGAATGTGGATGCAATTCCCACAGGATCCCTGGCACTGGATGCGGCACTGGGAATCGGCGGTGTGCCTAAGGGCAGAATTATTGAGATCTACGGACCGGAATCCTCCGGTAAGACGACCTTGGCGCTGCATATTCTGGCAGAAGCCCAGAAAATGGGCGGCGAGGTTGCCTTTGTGGATGCAGAGCATGCACTGGATCCTGTTTATGCTGCAGCCTTAGGCGTGGATACGGATAATATGCTTGTATCTCAGCCGGATACAGGTGAGCAGGCATTGGAGATCACCGATGCGCTGGTTCGTTCCGGTGCTGTGGATGCTGTTGTTGTGGACTCGGTTGCAGCGCTTGTTCCCAAGCAGGAGATTGAAGGCGAAATGGGCGATACCTTTGTGGGACTTCAGGCGAGACTGATGTCTCAGGCACTGCGTAAGCTGGCAGGTACGATTGCCAAGACAAACTGTGTTGTTATCTTTATCAATCAGCTTCGCATGAAGATTGGCGTTATGTATGGCAACCCCGAAACCACGACCGGCGGTAATGCACTGAAGTTCTACTCTTCTGTCCGTCTGGATGTGCGCCGGGTGGAATCCATTAAGGAAGGCGGCAATGTTGTAGGCAATAAGACTCGTGTCAAGGTCGTCAAAAATAAGGTTGCACCTCCTTTCCGTGAGGCATACTTTGATATCATGTACGGACAGGGTATCAGTAAGTGGGGGGAACTGGTCGATCTGGCAGTGCAGATGGACATTGTTCAGAAGAGCGGCAGCTGGTTTTCTATGGGCGATGAGCGCATTGGTCAGGGCAAGGATAGCGTTAAGGCATTTCTGCTTGCCAATCCGGACATTGCTGAGGAAGTGGAGGCACGGGTGCGCGCTAATCTGATCCAGGGCAGCGCCGCTGCAGAGCCTGCAAGAGCGGCTGAGCGTCCTGTGGCAGTAAGTGCTGACGATTTCAATGATGAGGATTGAGTCTGTTGTCTCTCAGCCTGATAGGGCGGGAAGACACACAGTTCGTTTTTCTGACGGCACTGTTATGCGATTGTACCGCCAAACTGTTGAAGATTTTGGCTTGTACCCTGGGCTTGAGCTGTCAGAAGAAGAAATGGAGGATCTGTGTACTGCCGCAGGTGCGATGTCTGCCAAGATGCGCGCTGTGCGGATCGTTGCGGCATCCAGTGTATCCAGGCGTGATCTGGAACAACGGCTGATCCAAAAAGGGGAGGATCCGACACAGGCAAAGCAGGCCGTACAATGGATGGCAGATATGGAGCTTGTGGACGACCGCAAAACGGCAGAGCAGGTGGTGCATCGTTGCATCAGTAAGGGCTATGGTGTTGCCCGTGCCAAGCAGGCTCTTTATGAAAAACGCATACCGAAAGCGCATTGGGACGCTGTTTTGGAGGATTACCCTGACCAGCTGGACGCGATCGTCTCCTTTTTGCGGTCCAGGCTTGGTAACAGCTGTGACCCCAAAGACATTCATAAAGCAATGGATGCGCTAATCAGACGAGGACATAGCTATTCGATGATCCGTCAAGGTATGCATCAACTTTCGATGGAACCAGATGATTTCCCGGAGGAATAACATGGCAAATATTGGATTCATATCCCTGGGCTGTGCTAAAAATCAAGTGGATTGCGAACGGATGATGTACCGGGTGCAGGAGGCCGGATTTTTAGTACAGGCAGACGTGATTGGTAGCGATGTGGTTGTGATTAATACCTGCGGTTTTATTGATTCGGCAAAGTCCGAAGCTATTGATCATATTCTGCAAATGGGACAACTGAAAAATGAAGGGCTGATTGGCAAAATTCTTGTGACAGGCTGCCTGTCACAACGCTATCAGAGACAGATCCTGGAGGAAATGCCGGAAGTGGACGGTGTTTTAGGAACCGGCAGCTATACGGAGATCGTACCTGCCATTGAAAGGCTGTTAAGGGACGAGTGTGTAGAGGAGTTTGGTTCAATTGATTCTCCTGAACAGGAAACCGGCAGAATCCTAACAACACCAGAGCATTACGCTTATATTAAAATCGCCGAGGGATGCGATAACCGGTGTGCATACTGCATCATTCCGTATTTGCGCGGACGCTTCCGCAGTCGGAGTATGGATGATGTGCTATATGAAGCCCGATTGCTTGCAGCTAGCGGAGTGAAGGAATTGATTGTTGTTGCCCAGGACACCAGCCGTTATGGCACGGACCTACCAGGAAATAAACGCCTTCTGCCGGAGCTTTTGGAGCGGCTGTGTGGGATCGATGGGTTCCGTTGGATCCGCATCCACTATGTTTACCCGGACGAGATCGATGATGCACTCATTGATGTCATTGCATCACAGCCTAAAATCGTCAAATACTTGGATATCCCGATACAGCACTGCAACGATAAGATACTTAAACGAATGAATCGCAGAGGCGATGGTGCATATTTGCGACAATTGTTTGCCAAATTACGCAGCAGGATTCCTGGGGTGGTGCTGCGTACCAGTGTCATTACCGGTCTTCCTGGTGAGGACGAGGAGGCGTTCGGCGAACTGTGCGATTTCTTGAAGGAATTGCGCCTTGAGCGTGTAGGTGCATTCCCGTTTTCACCTGAGGAGGGGACTCCCGCGGCTGAAATGGATTTCCCGGATCCGGAGATTGCGCAACAGCGTGCTCAGATGGTGGAAACCATCCAGTCTCGCATTATGGATGATTACAATGCATCCATGATTGGCAAGACCTTGGAAATATTGGTCGATGGCTTTGATGAAACCTTTGAACAGTTTTACGGGCGTACATTTGCAGACTCCCCGGAAATTGACGGTAGAGTCTGGATCGCTTCAGACGAAGCGTTGATTGAGGGAGAATTCGTAACTGTCTGTATTGACGGACTTGTGGACGGCGATTTGTCTGGATATCTTGTGGAGGAATCAATATGACAACAGCAAGTAAAATCACTTTGGTCCGTGTGGCCTTCATTCCTGTATTCATGGTGCTTATGTACTTGGGTGAAAGAGGTACGAATATCCCAATGATGCTGCTTTCTTTGGCTGTATTCATTATCGCAAGCTTGACGGACTATATTGACGGCCATATTGCCCGAAAGTACAACCAGGTTAGTGATTTCGGAAAATTCCTGGATCCTCTGGCGGACAAGCTTTTGACCATTGCGGCCATGACCATTTTCTGCGAGTGGGGCAGCTTTCCTGCATGGGCATTAATGATCGTTTTGACCCGTGAGTTCGCAGTTACTGGTTTGCGGCTTGTGGCAGTAGGAAAAGGCAAGGTGATCGCCGCCGGCTGGAGCGGAAAGGTTAAGACTGCCAGCACAATGATCGGCCTGTGCTTTATGATGGCATTCCCCACAGTGCCGTTGATAGGCTGGATCGTCGTTGCGGTTATCGTGGTCACAACGGTGTATTCCGGTTTGGAGTATTTTATTCAGAATTGGAACTGCCTTTGGGACAAATAAGTAAATCAAACGCCGGTGCATCAGCACCGGCGTAACTGTGAGTGAGGTTGCTATGAACGAAAAGGAAATCGGTGAGATTCGGCGCAGAGTGCGCCGTGACCGTAGTAATATGACAGCCATTTATGGCTGCTATGTAAATGCCCAGAAGGAAATCATTTCTTCTTTTCGACAGAGCGTGGGCACTATGCCAGAGAACGAGGCGGAAAAATATTTTGCTGTTTTGAAGCGCACGCTTTCCGGCACCATCGGCAAGAACTTGATCGATATCAGTTTCCGAACTGCGCAAGTTGCCGACAGCCCTGAGCATAAATTTTTGATGGAGCTGCGCAAGACTGCGCTGCAGGACGATGAACTGCGTAGGCGGCTGTTTCAGAAGATCATTGATTCCGTATCCTTTGATGACAATTACCTGATCCTGGTGGGCTGTGACAGCTATGACGTGCCTTTTAAGAGTAAGGACGACGATACACAGGTGGATGCATCCGGTGAGACTTATACATATATACTGTGCGCAGTGTGTCCTGTGAAACAGACAAAACCCAGCCTGCGTTATATTGCGGAGGACAAGGAATTCCACGACGGCGGTATTGCACAAGTCGTTTGCGCTCCTGAGATTGGATTTCTGTTCCCAGCTTTTGATGACCGGGCAACTAATATCTATAATGCCATGTATTACACGCATAATACCAAGGTCAGCAATCAGGGCTTTGTGGACGCTTTGTTTAACATTGAAGCACCGAAACCTGCGGCTGAACAGAAAAAATCCTTTGAGGCTCTGCTGACTACATCCTTGGAT
Source organism: Faecousia sp. (assembly GCA_045657005.1). Taxonomy (GTDB): domain Bacteria; phylum Bacillota; class Clostridia; order Oscillospirales; family Oscillospiraceae; genus Faecousia. Next base: position 5,010 of record JAZOSG010000047.1, on the reverse strand, counting down.
GATGAGTGCAGTTTTGAGGTCGTGCAGACTGTCCATGATCAAATTTGCCAGTGTATCGATCTGCATAAAGAGAGCAAGACAGTTGAGCCGTTGCTAATCTCAAAGGAACAGGTCAAAACAGCGCTGAAAACTTGTGGCGTATCTGAATCTCATGTGGCTAAGTTTAGTGTTGACTATGATGAAGCTTTCGGCTTTGAAGCACAACTGCACCCAAAGAATATTATTAATAATAAGCAGTTTGAAATCAACACACCGGATGTTTCTATTAAAGTCAATCCTGCTCGCAGTGACTTGATCGAAACACGAATTATTGGCGGCGTTAAGTATATTCTGATTTGTGCTGATGAGAATGTGGAAGCCAACGGTGTCAATATTCATATCGATGAACCTGAAACAGCCAATGTATAATGAAAAATCCCTCCGTTAGGAGGTATTTTTAGTTCATTTACTGTTTTGTACCATGGAGAGAATAATATCAGCACAGGCATCTACACCCAGCGTACTGCTATTAAGGCATATATCGTAATTTTGAGCAGCGCCCCATGTTCTGCCGGTATAGTGGTGATAATTCACGCGGCGGCGTTTATCTTTCTCCTGAAGGCGTGCTTCCGGGCTCTTTTCCGACTCGCCATAAAGCCGTACGATACGGTCAGCTCGGAACTCTGTGCTTGCGTGGATAAAAGTATGCAGGCAATCGGAGCGGTCTTTCAAAATGTAGTCGGCGTTGCGTCCGACAATAACACAGGGGCCTTTTTCAGCAAGCTGCAGGATCACACCGCACTGGACATTCCAGAGAAAATCAGCGGTAGACAAGCCGTTCATAACACCGGGAACGCTTTGATGCGCAAATGCATAAGAAAAAATACTGCTGCCGGGCGCATGCTCACCATGCTCTTCCACATAGTTTGGGGCGAAACCGGATTCCAAGGCGATGTGCTCTACCAGTTCCTTATCATAGAAAGGAATACCCAGCTTTTCTGCAACTAGGTGACCGATGGTACGACGGCCGCTGCCGAATTCACGGCTGATTGTGATGATTTTCTTTTCCATGTGGAGCCCTCCTTCAAAATCCATTTTAATCGCATCAATATTATATCAATGCGTACTAAAAATGTCAACGGCACAGGAAGGACTCCTGTGCCGTTTTATGCTACATGATGTGTTCTTCTGCGCAGTTATCCAGAACACGCATGCCCATCTCACCCGGTTTAGCCACGGGGAATTTTGCAATACTTGTCTGATCAAATTTGTTGCAGATCACATCCTCTGGATTTACACGCAAATCATCCTGAATTGATTTCTTTTTCCTCATTTCGGTTCACCTCCGACAATATCATACCCCCGATAAAAGGAAAACAGCCGGAAAACTCCGGCTGTTTAAGATTATTCAATTTTGATGGCATAGACCTTCTGTCCGCGAGTTCCTACCACAAGGGTGTCCTCAAATACAGCAGGGGAGGCTTCCACATTGGATCCGAGAGATACAGTGCCTAAAGCTTCACCGGTAGCGCCATTGTATAAAGTAGCCTTACCTGCAGAGTCGCAAAGGACAAAATAGCCCTTACCGTTGTCAGTGTAGACTGCGACCGGAGAACTCCAGCAGTAGTTAGTCAGCTTGTTCTCCCATACCACATCGCCGGTTTCTGTATTCAGCGCTACCAGCGTACCTCCTCCGGCAGTAGGCGTTCTGGAGATAGAGAAGATAATCAAACCCTCTAGATCAGTACCTTCTTTGCCTAGCAAGGGGGAGGAGAGCACACCGCCGGAAACAGCTTCGTTGTATGCGACATTGGTGTACTTCTTTTCCCAAAGAATTTCGCCGGTGGCTGCATCCAGCTTGTGCAGATATACAGTGCCTTTTGCGTATTCCATTGATGTTCCGGTATAGATATAACCTCTTCCGTTTTCACCCCACTGGAAAACGGGTGTTGCATTTACATCATCGTGGGTGTTCTGTGCCCAGACAAGATTCATGGTATTCAGATCTACACAGAAGAACATGCCACCATTGTCAGCAAAGTACAGATAACCACCGACGATGATCGCACTGCTTTCGCAACCTACCTTATGACCTGTATTGGTTGTGTAGCGGGTCTTCACTGTGTTTTCAGGAGAAACAGAAAGTGTGCCTGCAGCCTTGTCGTAGTTCGTGTTGAGCTTGATGGTATAAAGCACGCCGTTTTCACCTGGCCAGATCAGCGTATCTGTTTCGGCATCCACCAGTGGGGCGGAGTCAAAGGCATACCATCTGCGCTTTGCTGTGCTGTCCTTTCCACTCTGCTCATAAATAATCTTGCCTTCAACCAGGCTGACAATATACATTTTTGGGTTAGTGCCATTATAATTATCGCCGGAGCCCACATACATTAGCGGATAACCTCTGGGGTCAAGAGAACCGGCGCCCTTGAAGGTCATACCGAGATAAATAGGGTCGCGGGTATAAGAACCGTCGTCAAGATCGTAAAAATAAACATTACCATCCATGGTCGCGTAGATGACTTCAACAAGACCAGCTTTTGCCTTCTTGTCTTCATAAAGGTTCATAATAGCCTTTGTCTCTTCATCCCAGCGCACGATCACCGGTTGACCGGTCCAGCCACAGCCAGTCCATTTGCCAAGAGATCCAATCTTGGATTCCCACTTTTTTGTCAGTGTCTGACTGACTACATCTGCAGTGCCAAAGGTAGCACCACTGCGATAGTTGTCGCCACGGAAAGAGATCACGCCATCAATTGCGCTGTATTCTGTACCGGTTTCAAAAGAAATGCTGTCACTCCGATTAAAGCTGTCCACAACCGCGTTATTTTCCAGGATCTCCCACTTGATATTCCAGTTCTTGGGATTGCTGAAATCGGCATAGCCTGCTTCATATGTGGGTTCTGGTTCTGTGGGAGGAATTGTGGTAGCTTCTGTAGTTGCCTCTGTTGTAGCCTCAGTGGTTGTCTCTGTCGTGTTTTCGGTTGTGTTTTCGGTTGTAGAACTGTCTGAAAGCGTGTCATTGGCGGCATTGTACCTGTAAAAGCACAGAACTGTACAAATAAGCACGACCGCTGTAGCGACATATACCATAATGAGCAGAACCTTTTTGGAGCCGCTTAACGGTCTGGATTTGGCACTCAGTACAGTAAAGATGATACTGCTTAGCACCAGCGCAGTAAGAATCAGTGCCAATACGATCAGTGCTGCCTTCATGAACTGCACAGATCCAATACTGGCAACTGCAGCAGAACTCAGGATAATATTGACCATAATGTACCTCCGAATTAAAATCGAGTTTGTTAGTCTGATTATACTACCAATAGACTGCAGACGCAAGAGAAATCCGTCAGAAAATGGCGCATTTTTGAAAACAATCTGAAATTACAGACAGGTATCTGCATTGCTATTTTTTTGCAGGTGTGGTATACTTTTTGTATCTCAAAATAAGGAGCATACAATGAATACCATCGCCAATACCCTTGCCCGGGAGTTGGGGCAAAAAGTGCAGTACGTGGAAAATGTTATAACCCTTCTTGATGAGGGAAATACCATTCCGTTTATTGCTCGTTATCGTAAGGAAATGCACGGAACTATGGATGATACCACCTTGCGTGCTTTGGAGAACAGGCTTAATTATTTGCGCAATCTCGCGCAGCGCAAGCAGGAAATATTGAACTCCATTGAGACACAGGGAAAACTGACAGAAGAGCTTGCATCGGCCATCGAGGCAGCAGCGACACTGGCAGAGGCAGAGGATCTGTATCGCCCATATAAGCAGAAGCGGCGTACCCGCGCAACAGTTGCCAAGGAAAAGGGCTTGGAGCCGCTGGCTTTGGCAATTTTCGCCCAGGATGGCGAAGACCCTTCTGTACTGGCGCAGGATTATATCGATCCGGATAAAGGCGTTGTGACCCTTGAGGATGCTTTGGCTGGCGCATCTGATATCATTGCGGAGATGATTTCTGACGATGCTGATATCCGAAAGGCGTTGCGCTTGAAGATGGAAAGACAGGCAGTAATCAGTGTTCAGGCGACGGATCCGGAGGAAGAAAGCGTTTACAGGCTGTATTATAATTTTACTTCTCCGATTTCCAGACTTCAGAATCACCAGATCCTTGCAATCAACCGGGGAGAAAAGGAAGAATTCTTAAAGGTTTCTATAGCGCTGCCTGGTGCCGAGGGACAAGCTGTTGTGTGCCGCGGTGCGCTGAAGCCGACAGCGCAGGTAAGTACATTTGTCCGCGCAGCAGCGGAAGATGCCTACCTCCGCTTGATTGCACCCAGTGCTGAAAGAGAGCTGCGCAGCGCACTGACGGATCGTGCGGCTGAGTCTGCAATTGGCAATTTTGCGCTGAATTTGAAGCCGCTTTTGATGCAGCGGCCTGTCAAGGGTTTTGTTACCATGGGTCTTGACCCTGGTTATCGCAATGGCTGTAAAGTTGCAGTGGTAGATGGTACAGGTAGAGTTTTAGATACTTCTGTGGTATATCCGACCTTCTCCCAACGCAAAAAGGATGAGGCTATCGAGATTTTGTCCCGGATGATCCGCAAGCACGGTGTTCGTCATATCGCCATTGGCAACGGTACGGCCTCCCGGGAGACTGAGGCGATGACAGTTGAAATGCTGAAGAACATTCCTGGTGTCAGCTATATGATCGTCAACGAAGCAGGTGCCTCTGTATACTCCGCATCTAAATTGGCTGCGGAGGAATTTCCGGATTATGATGTTAACTTGCGCTCCGCGGTTTCTATCGCTCGCCGGCTTCAGGATCCGCTCGCTGAGCTTGTCAAGATCGATCCTAAGGCAATTGGAGTTGGTCAGTATCAGCACGATATGCCCCAAAAACGACTGGATGAGGCTCTGGGAGGCGTTGTAGAGGATTGTGTCAATGCGGTTGGTGTGGATGTGAACACTGCGTCTGTAAGCTTGCTGCAGCAGGTGTCAGGACTGAATTCTACAACTGCGAAAAATGTGGTTGCTTATCGTGAAGAAAACGGTGCTTTTACCTCCAGAGCGCAGCTGAAAAAAGT